>JBDTEB010000470.1:0-2804 GCA_039922795.1 Chitinophagaceae bacterium | reverse complement strand
CTGTATATGCTTATTTCTTCGAAATCCTGTAGAATCTGCCTTGATCGGTAACGGCGTACAGTGCGCCATCTGCTCCCTGCTTCACGTCGCGGAAACGCTGGTTTTCACCTGACAAAAGCCTTTCTTCTCCCACCACTTTGTTTCCTTCCAGAACCAGTCTCAACACATGCATGCCGCTGAGTGCGCCAACGAAGAGATTATTCTTCCATTCAGGAATCACATCGCTGCTGTAAAACGTCATGCCACTCGGTGATACTACAGGATCCCAATAATAGACGGGTTGCTCCATTCCTTCCTGTTGCTGAATGCCTGCACCCACCTTCGGACCAGCGTATTCAATCCCGTAAGTAATGGTTGGCCAGCCGTAATTTTTTCCAGGCTGAAGCCTGTTTATTTCATCTCCCCCTCTTGGTCCGAATTCACTTTCCCAGATCTCGCCCGTAACAGGATGCATGGCAAGACCCTGCACATTTCTATGCCCATAAGTGTATAATTCGGGCCTTGCATCTGCCTTTCCTTCAAAAGGATTATTCGCAGCAGCTTTGCCGTCTGTTGTGATGCGGATCACCTTGCCAAGCGATGAGTTCAGCCATTGTGCCTGCGGGCGGGTCTCAAGATCTGAACGTTCCCCGGTGCTAAAAATAATGTTCCCGGTTTTGTCGAAAAGAATACGTCCGCCATAATGCAGGGTACCCTTGTAGGCCGGAGTGGCTTTGTAAATTACGCTTACCTCTTCCAGTGACTTTTCATCGGCAGAAAGCTTTCCCTTGGCTACTGCGGTCTGATTGCCTTCTGCGTTATTTAAGGAGAAAGTCCAGTAGATCATTTTGTTGGTTGAGAAGGCAGGATCGATCGTCACTGCGAGCAATCCACCCTGACCGGCAGAATTTACTGCGGGAACACCGGATATATTTTCTCCCAGTGTACCATCTTTGGTCACGATCTTCATCGTACCACCTTTTTCTGTAATCAGAAATCTCCCGTCAGGCAACTGTGCTATACCCCATGGATTTTTTAATCCACTGGTCAACACTTTGAATTCGTAAGGAGTTTTTGTTACGACACCACTTATACGGGTCTGTCCTGCAAAGGCGGGCTTGTAATCTGCATTGGGAGCCTTGTTTTCCACCGGGGCGGTCGTGTCCCCGATAGCCGGTTTAATGTTCGGACTGGTCGTACAAGCACTGAAAGCTAGAGCTGCACTCGCGATTATCGCACTTATCATTGTATACATAAATTTTAGTTCACGGATGGAAAAATAACAAAAAGTCAAATATAGGCCAGTTAAAACCCGTCACGTCAGGGCATACTGTTAATTCTGCCGGATCTAAGGTTTCATACGTTGAATGGCATACTGTGCAAAGCGCATTCCAGTTAAATATGGCGCTTTGCCATTTCCCCAACCGGAAGCACATTTTTTATTTATCTTGGCCTCATCAAGCCCCCAACTCATGATGCGAAATGTATATTTATTTCTATCTGTATTAATTCCTTTTTTTACCGTCGCTCAAAACAAGGAAGCCAGGTTTCTATCGCAACCCACACTTACGCCAGACGGACAGACCGTAATCTTCAGTTATGAGGGAGATCTGTGGAAAGCCGGTATAAAAGACGGACAGGCAACCCGCCTTACAGGTATGCAGGGATATGAAAGCAGTGCCAAAGTTTCTCCTGATGGAAAATGGATAGCTTTCACTGGCAGACAATTCGGGAATCCTGATGTGTACATCATGCCGCTGGATGGTGGCGAAGTAAGACAACTCACCTGGTTCAGTGGAACAGATGATGTAAGCTCCTGGAGCTGGGACTCGAAAAACATCTATTTCACCAGCAACCGGCTGACGCGATCATCGACTTACAAAGTGAGCATTGCTGGAGGAACGGCTACCCCAGTTTTTGGACAGAATTTTTTTCTGAATGATCACAATGTTTTTGAGAACCCCACAAATGGTGAAATATTTTTTAATGACACCTGGGAAAGCAGCAGCCAGCTCAGTCGTAAAGGGTACAAAGGACCATATAACCCGGACATCCAATCTTATAATCCAACAACAAAGAAATATGTCAAATATACCGACTGGCAGGGTAAAGATTTTGGAGCAACTACGGACAAAGCGGGTCACGTTTACTTTATGTCCGATGAAGCCAATGGCGAGTACAACCTGTACACGTTTCAGAATGGGAAAAAACAGGCGCTGACAAATTACCCGAAATCCATTAAAAGTGCTTCAGTAAATGCTGCAGGAGGCAGCGTTGTTTTTGAAAAAGATTATGAACTCTGGCTTTACAATGTGGCTGCAAGGAAAGCCGAAAAGCTGCATATATCTATCTTCAGAAATAACGTGCTGATGAAGGAAAAAGATTTTAATGTACGAGGTGCAATCAGTTCATTCGATATTTCGCCTGATGGAAAAAAAATAGCCTTTACATCAAGAGGCGATCTGTTTGTAAGTGACATTGAAGGAAAATTTACTCAGGCGATCAATAACCGGAACAGCGAAAGGATCAGTGAAGTAAAATGGCTGGCAGATAACCGTTCTCTCTTATTTGTTCAGACCGTTGACGGATACCGTAACCTCTACACCATCGCGGCAGATGGCAAAGGCGAGATAAAACAATTGACCACCGACAAGAAGAACGACAGGGCGCTAACGTTTAATCACAAAAGAACAAAGGCGGTTTATCTGAGTGGCCGGGATGAAATTAAAATGATTGATCTGAAAACGTTCGAGATTAAACCACTGGTGAAAGATGAGATCTGGGGCATGCAAAACAGCGAACCCGATTTTTCTCCGGATGACGAA
>JBDTEB010000469.1:0-5343 GCA_039922795.1 Chitinophagaceae bacterium | reverse complement strand
ATAGATTCGATCAGTCTTTTCCAGTTTAAAAATTACCGGCAGGCGGACTTCAGGTTTGAAGAAAGAATTGTTGGTATTCATGGAAAGAACGGGATCGGAAAAACCAACCTGCTGGATGCCCTGTATTATCTGTGTTTTACCAAAAGCTATTTTACCCGGAACGAAGGCTTGAACGTTCTGGAAGGCAGTGCGGGCTTCAGGCTCGAAGCAAAAATCGAACATTCGGCGCAACCGTTTATGATCACCTGCATTCTGAGGGAGAATGGAAAAAAGGAGATTAGTGTCAATGGTCAGTCCTGCCAACGATTTGCGTCTCATATCGGCCGTTTTCCGGCAGTAATGATCGCACCTGATGATGTGCAGATCATTACCGGCGGCGGAGAGGAACGCAGGCGTTTTCTCGATACGTTGATATCCCAACTTGACCAGCATTACCTACTCTCCCTGATACAGTATAATAAGATTCTGCAGCAGAGAAACAGCCTGCTCAAATCTTTCGCCGAAAGCAGGCGCGTAAACAACCAGCTGCTCGAAGTAATGGACGAACAACTTTCGGGACCGGGCACCCTGATCTCCGAAAAACGGCAATCCTTCCTGCAAAAATTTCTCCCGCTGATCGGCGACTCGTATAAGCTGATCTCCGGGGAGAATTACGAAGTAGGAATCAGCTACCAGAGCCAGCTTTCAGGCACCTCGTTTTTAAATCTTTTACACCAATTCAGGGACCGGGACTATGTGTCGCAAAGAACAAATGGCGGAATCCACAAAGATGATCTGGAGATCACGCTCAAGGGACAACTCTTTAAATCGATGGCCTCGCAGGGGCAGCGGAAAAGTATGCTCTTCGCCCTGAAACTGGCTGAATTTGAAATGCTCAGGGAACAAAACGGGTTCGCCCCCCTCCTGTTCCTCGACGACGTATTTGAAAAACTCGACGAACAAAGAATCGATAACCTGCTGAACCGGGTTTGTGTCGGCAATAACGGGCAGATATTTTTTTCAGATACGCACGAAGAAAGACTCCGGATCAAGCTCGATAGTCTGAACCAGAAATACCAGCTCATCACGCTATCCTGATACTAAACTATATTTGACCCATGGGTGAATTTTCAATGGCAGAGGCCATGAAGCAATTTCTTGATAACAGCCGGCTGAAAGGTTTTATGCAAGCCGTACAGATAGAAGAAGTCTGGGAAAAGATTATGGGCAAAACCATTGCGAGATACACAGAAAAGATCTCGATCAATGGCGATAAACTATTCATTACCACATTCGTCGCACCGCTAAAGCAGGAACTTGCCTATCAGAAAGAAACCATTATTGAAAGGGTGAACGAAGCACTGGGTGAAAAGATCATTCGCGAAGTGGTGATCCTGTAGTGTCGTAATCCTGATGAAACATTTTGTTACCCCAGAAGCAAAGGATCAGACAAATTATTCCACTCTTACCCTGGGATCCACAATGCCATAAAGCAGATCTGCCAGCAGGTTGATCATAATGAAAAATGCTGCTGAGATCAGTACGGAACCCATTACTACCGGGAAGTCCAGTTTTTCCAACGCATCGACGGTAACCTTCCCGATGCCTTTCCAACCAAAAATATATTCTACGAAAAAGGCGCCAGCCATCAGCTCGGCAAACCAACCGGTAATGGCAGTGATAACCGGGTTGACCGCATTGCGAAGTGCATGTTTCCAAACCACGACCCTCTTACTTAAACCTTTTGCGTATGCCGTTCTGATGTAATCCTGGTTGAGCACGTCCAGCATAGAGCTTCGGGTCAATTGCGTGATGATCGCCAGGGGACGGATGCCAAGCGTAATCGCCGGCAGCCAAAGATTGGCCGGCGTGAGATACCTTTCACCAGTGAGTTCATCAAGATCGAACCAGCTACCAGTCATGTGAAGCCCGGTATAATCACTCAGCACATAACCGAAGACGTAAGCGATGATAATGCCTGTAAAAAATGATGGCGCAGAAATGCCCAATATGCTGGAAAAAATAGTCGAACTGTCAAGCCAGGTTCCTTTATTTACCGCTGCGATCACTCCAAGAAATATACCCGCAACGGTAGCGATGAACATTGCTGCCAGCGCAAGAATGAGTGTACCGGGGATAGCTTCCATCAGGATAGTCCATACATCTTTTTTAGTCTGGTATGATCTTCTCAGATAAGGCTGTTTAATCGCAAGGGTTTTATCTCCACCAATAAAATATCCTTTCAATTGTTTTCTGCTGATTTCTTCACGGGAATGAATGGCGAGCGGAGAAACATCGTTGAGATAAAGAACGAATTGTTTCCATCGCGGCTGATCGAGATAAAGCTCCTTGCGAATATTTTCCTGCGTTGAGGCATCGGCTCTTTGACCCATTACCAATCGGGACGGATCGCCGAAACCCTGGAAAAGAAAAAACACGGTCACCACAACCCCAAGCATTACCAGTATGCCATAAAAAATTTTCCTGGTAATGTATCGCGCCATCGGAAGTAATATTTATTATTATTCTTTTATATCATTAATGAATTTGGCCGCCTTGTCGAAGTTTGCGTAGCTCCATTTGCCAAGTATCGTTCCTTTTTTAAGCAGATAAAAAGTCGGGTTTGTACGTGCTGCGGTTTTGATGGCTACGAAATCACATTTAAGAATGGGATAAGCAGATGGCAATTTGTTCACCTCCATCCATCTTCCGATGTTGACATAATCGCTGGTGACAATGGACATTGTTGCCTTTTTCTTTTCAAGAGCAGACTGTAACAACAGAAACTCTGCGTTCCATCCCGGCACCGTCGCCGGCAGACCTTTCGTGAAAAACAATCCTGAATAGCCATCGGCGGTCAATATCGCTTCAGTGGTGTCGCTGCCTCCCATTGTAGTGAGGGAGAAATCCTTTATTGGTATGTCAGCATTGCCTTTACGGATGAGTTTGTCGTCTCTTTTTATGAAATGATAATCGGTCTCGTTGAAATCTTCAGGAAATTTGTCTGCGGTGAAAGAAACTTCTTTGCCCCCTTTTTCATAAAGAAAACCGATGCTCATGCTGTCTGGGATTGCGCCGGGAGGAAGCATCATTTCCTGACTGATATTTTTTCCCGGTTTATAAGGAAGACAATCGAAAACCGGAAGGTATCTCAAGACATACCACTGAAAGCCCAGGGTGGCGATTAAAGAAATAGAAAGAATCGATATGGAAAGATTCGAACTGATCCGGCTACGGATCTTGAGCCGGTTAGCAAAAATAAACAGGATGAAGACCATCAGCATAAGGTCCTTGTAAAAGGATTGATTGGCAGTGAGCGGGATACAATTGCCAAAGCATCCGCATTCTTTGATTTTACCTGAAAACACGGCGTAACCGGTGAGAAAGGTAAAAAAAATGGTAAGTAAAAGAAGCAGCCAGCTGAACAGGTTCATCTTCCATCCAACCAATACCGCGATACCGGCAATGATTTCAAATGTGATCATCGCGATTGAGAGGGCCAGGCTGAAATCATTAAAGTAATGCCAGCCCCAGATCTCAAAAAATTCCTGCATTTTGTAACTCAGTCCAAGCGGGTCGTTGGCCTTTATTAATCCGGAAAAAATGAATAGGACACCGACGATGAGGCGAGAGATTCGCAGGAAGGATGTTTGAATGGGAGCCAAAAGTTATTGGTTTTTTTGTTGTTGTTGTTTTTCCATGACTAACGCAAACACTGCGTAATTCACTATATCAAAATAATTTGCCGGAATGCCTTCGCTGGCGAGCGTAATACCCTTGTTGAGGAGAATTTGTTTAATGCGCAACAATTTGGTCAGTATGAGGTCGGTAAAACTTTCCTGGCTCATGTCGCGCCAGGCTTCGCCGTAATCGTGGTTTTTAGCCAGCATCAGGGTTTTGGCTTCGAAGATTCTTGCGTCATAAAGTTCGGCGACTTTTTCAAGGGGCAGATCCTCCACATCTTCATTGCCGATTTCCAGCTGGATGAGTCCGATCACCCCGTAATTGAGAATCCCCATGAACTCCGACCTGATATCGTCACTGATCTTCTGGGATTTCGTTTCCTGGATATTCCTAATCCTTTTAGCTTTGATGTAAATCTGGTCGATAATGGAAATATTCCGGAGTACACGCCAGGAGGTGCCATAATCAATCGTCTTTTTTAAAAATATATCCCTTGCCGATGCTACTGCCTGGTCGTACTGCTGGGAAGTTTTATCCATGAATGCTTCGATGTTTTTTGCTCATTGAGAAGATCGACCGGTTATGGCGGCTGAATCTTACAATGTTTACTTTTGGTAAAATAAATTCATTTTTTGGAAGCCAGCTCTAAAAAAAATCATCGGATAGCCCATTACTCCCTGCAATGCAATGGCATCCTGCTTTCCCTCGATACGCCGAAGATCATGGGGGTGATTAACCTCAGTCCCGATTCGTTTTACGCGGGCAGCAGGTTGCAGCATATATCAGACATCCTGACCATGGCGGAAAAAATGTTGCAGGATGGAGCGGCGATACTGGACCTCGGTGCACAAAGCACCAGGCCTGGAAGCGAGAGACTCGGAGAAGACGAGGAACTCCATCGCCTGATCGGGGCTGTTGAAGCCCTTCATAAAGAGTTTCCGGAAGCGATTCTCTCTATCGATACCTATCTTCCAAAGGTGGCCAGGCTATCGGTAACCGCCGGTGCTTCGATCATCAATGATATCAGTGGCGGAGGTAGTGATGATGAAATGCTGGAGACCGTTTCTCTGTTGGGCGTTCCCTACATCTGTATGCACATGCGTGGGAATCCCGGGACCATGCACAAGCAGCAGCCCTATGACGATATCGGCATTGAGGTGATGGACTATTTTATCCAAAAGATCGCGAGATGCCAGGCTGCCGGCATTAAGGACCTGGTACTGGATCCCGGTTTCGGATTCAGTAAAAACATTGACGACAATTTTAGGTTGCTCCATGAGTTGCCCGCTCTTTGTTTAATGGGAAAGCCTCTGCTGGCAGGCATTTCCCGCAAGTCAACCATTTATAAAACCCTGGGCATAACGCCGGAAGAAGCGCTAAACGGAAGCACCGTACTCCATACCATCTGCCTCCTAAATGGCGCAAGAATTTTGAGAGTGCATGATGTGCTGGAAGCAGTTGAGGCGGTCAAGTTGGTTGGGAGGGTTGTTGGCGTTTAATGTTTGAAATCGACCACCATTCGGATCGCGTTTTGACCCGCGAATGCCATTCACCATTCCGATCGCGTTTTGACCCGCGAATGCCATTCACCTTTCCGATCGCGTTTTGACCCGCGAAATCAATTCACCATTCGGATCGCGTTTTGACCCGCGAATGCAATTCACCTTTCCGATCGCGTTT
>JBDTEB010000468.1:0-3009 GCA_039922795.1 Chitinophagaceae bacterium | reverse complement strand
AAAATATATATACCTGTTTTTTCCAACCTTGAAGCCTCCGCCATCGCCTGGGCGACATCTTCTGCCTCAATTGATTTGTATTTTTCCAGTCCGCCAAGCATGGCAATGGAAAACAGTCTCATCAGGGGTCTCACAAATGCTTCTGCCGCCCTGGTGTTATCCTTTCTACCCAAAAGAAAGGAAGGTCTGAATAAATAAACACTGTCGAAACCCAAAGAAGAAATTTTAAATTCAACCTCTCCTTTGAGTTTCAGGTAAAAATTTCCTGAATTTTTATCGGCACCCACTGAAGATACAAGGATGAACTTCCTGGCACCTTTTCGCAGGCCGGCCTGTGCCACGTTCACCGGAATATCATGATCCACTTTGCGATAGGCTGATTTATCCCCTTTCACCTGCGACTGCGTTGTTCCCACGCAACTGAATATCACGTCCACGCTGTCAAAACTTTGTTCTATGTGCTGAAGGTTGTCAAAATCTATGACCCTGACAATCATCTTCGGATGGGTGAATGCCAGGGCTTTTCTTGTAAGCACGGTAACCGACTCTATCCATGGTTTTATCAACAATATCTTTAACAGTTCGTTTCCGATTAAACCTGTAGCGCCAGTAAGGACTGCTTTCATATAATTAGTTTTTTCAATTGATAATAATAAACTTTATGCCATGGATCTGCAAAAACATTATTCTCTAAGATCGTGCAATAGTTTTGGCATCGACGTATATGCAGGATATTTTTCCATTTTTCGAAGTGTTCCTGAATTGAGAGAACTGCTTTCCTGGACACGGAGTCAAAACAAACGGCTTCTTATTCTTGGCGGAGGAAGCAATATTTTATTTACGTCGGATTTTGAAGGGTTGGTAATCAAAAACGAGATCAGGGGAATTACTGAAACTGGGGAAGATGAAAATTTTGTGTTCGTTAAGGCTGGCGCCGGTGAATCATGGCAATCGCTTGTGGAGTATGCGGTATCCCGGAACTTCGGGGGCATTGAAAACCTTTCCTTAATACCCGGAACGGTGGGAGCCTCGCCAATTCAAAATATAGGCGCGTATGGCGTTGAACTGAAAGATACTTTCTACCAGCTGGAGGCGATCGATATCTCCACTGGCAGGCTTGAAATTTTCCATAAAGAGAATATGGATTTCGGTTATCGCGACAGCATTTTCAAACGCGGCTTGAAAAATAAAATGGTTATTTCAAATGTCAGCCTTCGCCTGTCTAAAAATCCTCTGATCAACACAAGTTATGGAGCAATTGCCGAGCAGTTAACACAAATGCAAATGCAAATGGAAACCCCGGGCATAAGGGAAGTGAGCGATGCGGTGATCAGTATCAGGAAAAGCAAACTTCCAGATCCGGCGGTTATTGGCAACGCAGGAAGCTTTTTTAAGAATCCGGAGGTAGCCCCAGACCAATTTAACCTGTTGAAGATTAGTTACCCCTCTATTCCAGGTTATCCAGGTTCGGACAATAAAATCAAACTGGCAGCCGGCTGGATGATTGAACAATGCGGATGGAAAGGTTACAGGAACGGTGATGCAGGATGCCACACTGAACAGGCACTGGTACTTGTTAACTACGGAAATGCCACCGGGGAAGAAATTTATGCATTGAGCGCCCGGATATTGGAAAGTGTTCAGGAGCGTTTTGGTATTTTGCTGGAACGTGAGGTGAATATGTTGTGACGAATTAGATATAGGGACTGGTTGCTTTAGGATGAGAAGCGTTGACCTTTTCACCGAAAGGGCGGACGCGAGGCCCGCCCCTACAAGAAATGCCGATGCTGGAAAGAAATCCGAGCATCGGCATTTGTTATTTTTGACTTACGAATAATTTTTTCAGGCATCCTGATTTTAGCTGTCAAATTCTTCACCCTCAGAATATGATGCGGTTCCCAGATTAACCATCGATCCCATCAAATCTTTAAACTCGATCTTGTTCTCGATTACTTTTTTGCTGATCAGGGAATAAGCTGCCAATCCATGTAAAACGAATTCCATAAGCAACGCATTTTCAGATTCACTGCCATTAGGATAGAACTTTTTTACAATACTATGCAGGCCTTCAATCTTATAGAGTTGAAGCGTTTTGTTCTTGTCAGTCACATTCAGGAAAAGATCTATGGCATTACCACTGTCAAACCAACGGATAACGGCCTTGTAAGGATTCTCTTCTTCTTTGGAAGGCGATTCTTTGGAGGTGCTTTTCCTTTTTTTGATGGTTTCAGGATTTGGAAAATATTTGATGAACTGACTTCTTAGCGCTTTGTCCAGCAAGTTCATGGAAACCTGGAATGGTCCTTCCTGCTCACCTTCATAAACCAGTTCAATTTTTCCCGTAATAGAGGGAATAATCCCCACCAGGTCATTAATCCAGACCTGTGTGGTTTTTTCATTGTTCATGATGGATCTTCGCTCGGCTGCACTCACTGCATTTTCAATGGCAGCAATGGTAAGGCGTGCGGAAACACCGCTTTTTTTATCTACGTATTCATTATTTCTTGCCTCGAATGAAACCTGTTCGATAATTCTTTTTACGAGGTCGCTGATCTGCACTTTGGCTTTTTGTTCCTCATGAATATCGGCCTCCTGTTCAGTAATGGCAAGGGCTGTCTCAATGGTCTTGGGATAGTGCGTCAGGATCTGGCTTTCGATCCTGTCTTTCAACGGCGTCACAATTGATCCACGGTTCGTGTAGTCTTCGGGGTTGGCGGTAAATACAAAAAGAATGTCCAGCGGCAAGCGAAGTTTAAAACCCCTGATCTGGATATCCCCTTCCTCCAGAATATTAAACAGCGAAACCTGGATCCTTGCCTGAAGATCGGGGATCTCGTTGATTACAAAAATCCCCCGGTTACTCTTGGGAATGATCCCATAGTGAATGACTCTTTCGTCGGCAAAATTCAAACGCAGGTTTGCCGCTTTAATCGGATCGATATCGCCAATAAGGTCGGCTACACTCACATCGGGGGTAGCCAGTTTTTCGCCATAGCGTTCGGTCCTGTT
>JBDTEB010000467.1:0-3171 GCA_039922795.1 Chitinophagaceae bacterium | reverse complement strand
GCGTCAAAGTTTTGCTCCGCGCAGAAATCCAGCAAACCTTCCAGATTGATTTTTCCTTTGGTCAGCGGTTCATTAAAAGAATACGCATTCAGACTAATCTTGAGGGCTGAAACCGGCACTGGCAGGTTATTCTGCCCGAAATTCGATAGCGAAGCCGGAAGTAAAGACAACAGGGGCGCCGCGGTCAATTTGCGGATCAATTCTCTCCTGGCAAGCATAAGGCAGAATTTATAACGTTAACAGGTAGCCGAAGATATCAGTATCCCCATTTTTTCATGATATCGAAATCCTTTTTTGAATCAGCCATGGGTGTACTGTTGAGATAAGACTCCTGCTCGACGATAAAATATTTACTGCCCTGTTTCCGGGCGGTATCGGTTACTGCCCGCGTACCGATTATTCCCTGGCCAAGCACAGTACTTTCATATTTTTCAGTTCCTGCAGAAGCGGGAATTTCGTCCTTCACATGGAGCAGTTCGAAACGACCTGGGTATTTTTTCAATATGGTCATCGCATCGCCGCCGCCATTTTTCATATTGCCAATATCCAGTTGCTGGGCCACAAGTTTGGGATCGGTAAGTTTGAGAATCAGATCATACAGCGTTTCGCCTTCCAGCATTTGACTGAATTCGAAATCGTGGTTATGGTAGCCGAACTTCATCCCTGATTTGTTACAGAGTTCGCCACTTTTATTAAAAACATCCATAAAGGCTTTAAACTCCCCGGCATTTTTTCTCAGCCGGCCATCCAGTGATGGACTGATGACAAACTTCTGTCCAGCCGTGGCCGCGTCTTCCACGGTATATTTCCAGGCATCAGTAAAATCTTTTTTAGTCGCATCCCAGTGATTAAGGGCCATTACCGTGTGTCCACTGTACATTTTCAGTCCGAGGCCATCAAGAAGTTTTTTAAATTCGGGTACTGGCATGCCGTACATTTTCCTGTTGACATAATTCGCATGTTCAACATAACGGTAACCCATATCTGCAACAGCTTTCAGGGTTGCGGCCGGATCTCTTTTCATTTCGTCGCGTACTGTATATAGTTGCAGGCCGAGGAACACTTTTTCTTTAAAAACAGGAACATTGTTCAGGTAGAATGCGGATGCAGCAAGGCTCATTGAGCCTTGAGTGATGAACTTTCTGCGGGTAATTGACATAAAGCGATTATTTATATGGCAAATGTGGTGAACGAAGCAATCAAGATAATAGTTTTTGCGTTAACTCCGCACATTGAGAATTTGGAGATCGGTGTTTTGTGTTTGATCCTGGCGGCATTTTCATTGTATCTTTCCCATGAAACAAGCACATAAAAGCTTTCTAAACGTGAAGGAGGAAGCACATAAATGGAAAAGAATGAAAGTTTATAAAACCACAGAGGGTATCGTAATTATAGCCAATGATTCCAGTTACCTGCTCAAGGAAAGCAACTGGGATGAATTTATTAACCGGGATGAGTTGTATCAATGCATCAGAAAAGACATTGCGGGCCTTGCAAAACAGGAACCGGGTTTCAGGCTCAGTGAAACGTCCATTCTTCCGCCAATAGGCAGCCAGGAAGTTTGGGCCGCAGGGGTAACCTACCTCCGAAGCAAGACTGCCCGTATGGAAGAAAGTAAGGAGAGCGGTGCCGACACCTTTTATGACAAAGTGTACGATGCAGAAAGGCCGGAGATCTTTTTTAAATCCACAGGGCCCAAAGTGGTCGGAACAAACAAACAGGTAAGGATACGAAGAGACAGCACCTGGAATGTCCCCGAGCCAGAACTCACGTTGTTTATTAACAGCGCTGGCAACATCCAGGGCTATACCGTCGGGAACGATATGAGCAGTCGCAGCATCGAAGGGGAGAACCCACTGTATCTGCCGCAGGCGAAGACTTACGATGGAAGTGCGGCGCTCGGCCCATGTATCCTTGTAACGGAAAATGCTATTCCGCCAACAACCAGGATATCCATGCAAATTTTGCGGCGTAACGTTATTGTTTTTCAAGGGAGTGTGGAGATCGCACAAATGAAGCGTTCGCATCAGGAACTTGTCGGATATTTGTACCGCGAAAACAGTTTTATTTCTGGCGCGTTTCTGATGACGGGTACCTGCGTGGTGCCGCACAACGATTTTACTCTTCACAAAGACGACCGGGTAGAGATCACTATCGATGAGATCGGAACGCTGGTAAATACGATTGCCTGACTTTATTATCTGAAAACAAAATATATCCTGATGGCTGAATTGACCAAGAAGTTTGTGCCGGTAATGATCACTCCCTTCAGCCTTAAGGCAAAGGTTGACCTCGATGCCGTTTCAAGGCTTGTCGATTTTTATCTGGCTGCTGGTGTGCGTGGTTTTTTTGCCAATTGCCTTAGCAGTGAAATGTATAGCCTCAGCGAAGATGAACGGCTGGAGCTTACAAAGCATATTGTTAAGTATGTTAAGGGCAGGGTGCCGGTAGTAGCTACCGGCTCGTTCGGGCTAACGATCGAAGACAAGGCAGACTTTACCAAAAGAATTTATGATACCGGTATTGATGCCGTTATCCTGATCACAGGTCATTTTGCCAATGTCGACGACAGCGACGAGATCCTGCTTAAAAATTTTTCAAAGATGTTCCGACTCACCGGCGACATTCCGATGGGGCTTTACGAATGTCCGGCACCTTACAAACGGACCCTTGGCGCCGGAGTGTTCAGGGAACTGCTGGATTCGGACAGGCTGGTTTATCATAAAGACACCTCTATAGAACTTGACCAGGTGAGGGCGAAGATCGAAATGATCGGCGACAAAAAACTTGAATTTTATGATGCCCACACACCCAACGCCATGTATTCGTTACAGATGGGAGCAAGAGGCATGTCCTCTATATCCGGCAATTTCTACCCTGAAATTCTCGTTTGGATGTGCAGTAATGCCAACGATCCCGACAAAATAGAGGACGTAAAATGGCTTCAGTCGGAACTCACCCGCGTCGATCCAATGATTCACCAGGCCTACCCCATGAGTGCCAAATATTTTCTTCAAAAGCGAGGGTTGCCTGTTCGTACAATAAGTCGCACTCACGTACTCGAACTTACTCCTGATCAGAAAGGAACGCTTGATGAAGTGTACAAAAGTTTCCAGCACTGGTGCCGGCGTCTCCAAATAAAAGAGGTGGATGTGCAAGAAATGATGAAAC
>JBDTEB010000466.1:0-3612 GCA_039922795.1 Chitinophagaceae bacterium | reverse complement strand
ATAAACAGGGCCCGAGGTGTTGGGCTGTGGCCCCCAATAAGCGTAGGCATTTGCATAGGCAAGACCGTTCTCTTCCGGCATGCCCGCTTCACCGAGTTTATCTGCAAACTTCGACTCACCGGATTTCATGCCCGTCCCGCCATTGCCGCCACCGTAAACATCGGGAACGAGAAAGGTCAGGGTTTCTGAAATGCCATAACTCCAGTTAAACGCATAGTCTTTATCCAGACCGCCGGAACTTTTGTTGGAAGACTTTTCAGGATCTTTTAATTCGGATCTTCCGCCGCGCATGGTTTCTTTTGCATACTCATTCAGCGGCCAGATATTGATGGTGTTCACACCCAGTGCGAGACCGCCCGCAAGGGCTGCGATCACGGCCGAGATGGCAAAATGCCTCATCATCTTTTCGCGGAAACAATAAACCCCGTAAGCAATGCCGATACAAAGCGCAGTGATGAGCGTATAAAACGTAATCTGGATATGATTTTGCCAGAGTATCATCGCTGCAAAAAGGGAGAGCAGCACACCTCCGAGTACGTATTTCCGGTAAAAAATGAGCAACAGCGCGGCGATTACTCCCGGTGCATAGCCTATACAGATCATCTTGGTATTATGACCGACGGCAATGATTACCGGATCGTACGTAGAATAGGCATAGGCCAGTGCACCCATCACGCTGATCCAGGGATTTATCCGCAGCACGCACAATAGAAAATAGGCCATGATACAGGCCAGGAAGAAAAATCCGATGGGTATGGGCAGCCCCAGCGTGAATATATAATTATGGAGAAAACCGATCGAGATCTTGTTAGGTGTTTCAAAAGCGATCTGGTAGCCCGGCATACCGCCAAACATACTGTTGGTCCAATAGGGGAAATGGCCGTATTTTTCTTTGAATTCAAAAGATTGCTGGGCCATTCCTTTCCAGCCCTGGGTATCGTGCTGGTTGAGAACCTTTCCCTGAAGGGCAGGCTGGCAATAGATCACAGCCACAACAAGGAACACAAGAGCAGCAATAAGATGTGGCATAGCCTTTTCCCGGAAAGTCGGATTCATGTCGGAGCAAATTATTCCCGCAAAATAATGGTATTTTGGGCAGATAGCCATTCAATGAGATCACTGCTGAAATTAGCCCGGGTAACCCTGTTGTACAATATCTGCTTCCTCGTTACGGTCGTTCTGCGTTATTATGATTTTATTCCCGACAGGGATTTCAAATCCGGCGTCATCGTTTCCGGTTATATACTTTCGCTGATCGCCAACCTTATTCTCCATGTATGGTTACTGGTTATCGTTACCAGGAAAAAGTCTTTCGCACCCCTGCAGCCTGTTTGGTTATTTATTGCCAACTCCCTTTGTTTTATTGTTCAAATATATTTTTTAGCCACATGATCCAGTCTATTATTAAAGACAAATCCACAAAAATTTTCGTAGTCTTCACCGCTTTTTTTGTTGCCAATGCATTGATTGCAGAGTGTATCGGGGGAAAGATCTTTTCACTGGAAAAACTGTTCGGCTTGCAGCCATTTAACTTTTCACTCTTCGGACAGAAGGGCCTCGCTTTTAACCTTACCTGCGGAGTGTTGCTATGGCCGCTGGAGTTTGTACTGACGGATATCGTCAACGAATATTACGGCCCCAAAGCGGTGAGGAGAATCTCTTACACCGCAGTGGCACTGATCTGTTATGCCTTCCTGATGTTTTATCTCTCCATCGGTATTCCACCGGCAGATTTCTGGGTGTCTTCAAAGTCGGGCCAGGGAATCGCAAATCTGCAGACTGCCTATTCCGGTATTTTCGGACAGGGAATGTGGATCATCGCAGGCAGCATTACGGCCTTCCTCGTAAGCCAGATCGTGGACGTCACTGTTTTTCACCGCATAAAAGCAATAACAGGGGAAAAGTACATCTGGCTGAGAGCTACGGGTTCTACCATTGTATCACAGTTGATCGATAGTTTTATCGTGCTTTTCATAGCTTTTAAACTGGGCAATAACTGGAGCTGGCAATTGGTGCTGGCCATTTGTCTCGTCAATTATGCCTACAAGTTTACGATGGCCATTCTGCTTACCCCGGTGATTTATATTGTTGAAAGAAGACTGGAGAAATACTTCGGGCCCGAGCTTACCCGCAGAATGAAAAACAGCGCGATGGGTAAGGAAGAACACGGCCTAGAGCAACTTTCTTAGCACATAATCATTCATCCAGAATCCCTCACCGATATCTATGTCTTCCGTTTTGATGATTCCGAAGCCCAGTGCCTGGTAGAATCCCAGCGCCTTATTCTGCCTGTTCACATTTAATTCAAGGTCCGTGGCCCCATAGGACTTGATTACCCCTATGATATAATTCAACAGGAACCTGCCCATCCCTTTACCCTGCAAACCGGTGGAGAGATAGAGCTTGTGAAGCTTGAAAACACCTTCTTCCGTAGTTCGTCCAACAGATGCAAAAGCGACTGGATGATCCTGGTAGAACCCGAGGAAGAACTGGTGACTTTGCATTTGTTGAAGAAGAGATCGCTCGCTATAAAAGAGGTGCAGCATATATCCGATCTGGTCCTGGGTTAATATGTGCGAATAAGTCATGGGCCAGATATCGATCGCCAGTCTGCGGATAACGGGTATGTCATCAACGGTTGCCGCCCTTACCTGCAATTCTTCCAAAGCATCTCCGGGTTCAGGAACTGTCAGGCTTTCTGCTGCCAGCCGCCGATTTTTTTCGTGATCGATCCTCGACATTTCCTGATGAAGATGGATGGACCTCCTGGAAAAACGGATCGCGAAATATAGTGAAGCCAGGGATCCAAATGTTAGCAGGCCGGAAGGCAGAAAGGTATCAATCTGTGCCGCCTGCAGAAAAAGAAAGAAATCGAAGCTGCCATGAAACAGCACCGCCATGAACAATCCTTTCCGGATCAGTGCACGCATATTCTGGTGATCGAATTTGGCCAGTCCCACGTAATAACCCATCATCACGCCAAAAGCGGCATGGGCGGGAACGGAGAGAAACGCCCGTGTAATGGCGGTTCCGACCCCATTCTGAAAAACATACATGATGTTTTCGACTGTGGCAAAACCCATCGCAACCAGTACGCCGTAGATAATGCCGTCGAGCGGTTCATCGAAAGCAGGTTTTGGAAACGCATAATAGCGGAGCATGAAAAGCTTGCTGCCTTCCTCACTCATTGCTACAACCACGAAAGCGAAAAAGGCGTAATAAAGCATGCTGTCTTTTGGCAGAAATTCTCTCGATAATCCTTCGAAAGCCACCTGGATGATAATGGCGGGTATGGTACTAACGCCTCCCAGAAGGAAGGAAATCAAAAGGTTTTTGAATGGTTCCCTGTTATATTTATCTTTTGCAAGAATATACATGATGATGGCTATCGCCGGCGCGATAGCAAGTGCCAGAAGGATCATGGGATGAAATTAACATGAAATAAGCCAGTTTAAAATACGGGAATGACAAAAACAAAAAGATGTTTGCGAAAGGCTGGCCTCGGCCCCGTCTGGTTATTTATAATCTTGAGACTGGTTGCTCCGACTGCCGGGGCACAGGTCTTTGGCGGTAATCCTGTATCCAAAACCTGGGAACAGGTAAACGGGAAGG
>JBDTEB010000465.1:0-4799 GCA_039922795.1 Chitinophagaceae bacterium | reverse complement strand
AACGAAGGGTCGTAGATTTTTTCCCATCCCTTAGACAGGCGCATCAGTTTTTTGTAATCCGCTTGTTTGCCAAGCAGCTTCGCCCATTGTGCGACAGAATAACCGCTGAACGAATATTCAAGTGTATGAGATGCCGAGAACTTCCAGGTTTCTGAGCCGCCATCGCCTTTGTCAAGATGCGGGACATATCCGTATTTAACCATGCTGTCGACATCCGTTTTACCCGCACCTTTCGGGCGATTTTTTCCATCGAGTTCATTCTTTAACGAGGCCTCATAACCCAGTTTAATATCGAAGTCGCGGATGCCGGCCATGTATGCGCTGGCTATCGCGAGGCTAACGAAATTTGTGCCTACCCCCGAAACATACCGGCTGTTGGCGATACCATCCGCAAGCCAGCCTGAGTCTTTGTACACCAGCAGCTGGCTCTGAATCCAGTCGGAATAATAGTCAGGGTAAGCGATCGCCCACAATTGTGTGAGGTTCCAGAATGCACCCCAGATAGCATCGGTATTGTAATGATTATGAATCGGATGTTTGTTTTTATCCAGGGGGATCTGCCCAATCTGTCCATCGTTCTTCGGATAGGCTCCGTTGACGTCGCTGGCCAGTCCTCTTCCTAAAAGTGCATGATATAATCCAGTGTAGAATTTGGTCATGTCCTTTTCATTTTTCGATTCCACTTTTATTCTCCCCAGATAATCTTCCCAGGTATTGATGGCCGCGGTTTTTGCCTGGTCGAAGTTTAGCTGACTGGATTCCGTTACCAGATTCAACCGGGCATTTGCAATGGAGGTATAGGAGAAACCTGCTTTAATGGTAATGCTTTCATTTTCATTGGTGCTGAACGTAAAATAGAGTCCGGCTCCCACGCCGCTCATTTCATTTTTACCCGCTGAAATATCTGCGCCTTTGAATGCGCCAAAACGTAACGGTATTTTATCCATCACGGCAGAGAAATACATACAGACTTCGGCACCGGGCTGGTATTTCTGTACATACACCGGCAGCGTAGTTACATAACCTTCAATTTTTCCGTCTGCGGTAACGTAAACTTTGGCGTCTTTCACTTCACCACTTTCCCCTTGTTTGTGACCGATGTCGAAAATGATGTTTGCTTCTTTAGATGCAGGAAAAGTATACCGATGATAGGCCACTCTTTTCGTGGAGGTGAGTTCGGCTTTTATGTGGTAATCTTTTAATACAACGGAGTAATATCCTGCGGTGGCTATTTCATCTTTTTTGTCGAACCTCGAACGATAGCCCTGGTCGGGTGTTTCCAATTTTCCTGCCAGCGTTTGTAGCTTGCCGGTAGTTGGTGCGAAGACAATTCCGCCTACCTGGAATTCATGGATATTTGCGAAGCCCTCAATGGATGTATGTCTTTCGTCATAACCGACAGCTTCCCAGCCATTAAGGTTGCCATAGGAACCATTGGTTGAGGGTGCCGGTTTTGCCATTCCGAAAGGAACTGCGCCGGGGGTATAAAAGAACCAGCGGCTGTGTGCCGTACCAATTTTTGGATCGACATATTTAACGAGGGACTGAGATGCCAGATCGGCTGAAAATGCCAGTACCAGTAATGCAATGAGTGTGACTTTTTTCATTCCTGTACTCTTTCGGGGGATGATAGCATGGTATGGCTCGCAGCGCCCAGCAGGGCCGCTTCTTCGCCCAATCGAGCTATTTTAACCTGCACCGACGGATTTTTCCTGTGAATAGTTTCCATCAAAGTCTTTTCAAAAAGAGAAAAGCTTTTTGAAATATTTCCACCGATTACGATTATCTCCGTGTTGGACAAGGCGAGAAATTCTAGCAGGAATTCACCGAGGCTGATACCGAACTCGGTGAATAGCGGTTGTACATGGGCGTTATCTTCCAGTTTTGTAATTATCTCGCTGACGCCGCATGTTTTTTCCCCGCTGATCTCTTCAAAACGACGCGTGAACCAGCGTGTGCATAAATAGTCTTCCGCAATACCGTTTCGGAAGGGCATCTGCCAGAGATCGGCATCTGTTGACGAACCGTTTTCATGTATGCATGATCCCAGCCCGGTTCCAAGTGTTATGCCGACGGCTTTATGGCATCCTGTTGCCGCTCCGCAGAATACTTCTCCGTCGAGGAAGGCCGCAGCATCGTTGATGAGTTTTATGTTTTCGGGTTTAAGGACAAGCTTTTCGGAAAGTAATTCTTTGACATTCCTTTTGTAGAGGGTTTCGTATTTGTCCTGGTTTTTGATCAGGCAGATGCCTGCTTCATAATCGAAGGGCCCCGGTATGGCCAGGCCGATACTGGTAATATCAAAATTGCCTTTGGTTTTGTTAATGGCATCTGACCAGGATTCCACGATCTCTTCTACGGAGGCATGAGCGTTAACCTTTGCCCGGGTTTCTGTACCGGGGATGATGGATCGTTTTTGCAGGTCAACGACTGCGGCCGTGATGTGCGTTCCACCGATGTCGGCGCCTATGGCGAGATGTTTGGTTGGCATTTTTATTTGATTTTATCAGAGACAGGATAGTCGCTCAAACATGGATACCTCAACAGGGATATCGATGTGAATAATTACTGACTCCATCTACATGGAATACCAGTGTTATTTAATGCACAAAAACCTTTTCTTCGTCTCCCTTCCAATCCTTTTCTATCTGTTCTAAACTCTTCCCTTTTGTTTCCGGCAACAATTTATACACTACCACAAAAGCGATCAGGCAAAAGAAGGCGAAGAACCAAAAAGTTCCCGCACTGCCGACTTCTTTTAATAATATCGGCGTCAGCTGACCCACTATTGTATCTGCGATCCACATTACCATTATACTTATTGCCAGGGCCCGGCCCCTGATAGCATTTGGAAAAATTTCAGATGCCACAACAAATTTTAATGGTCCTATTGAAAATGCAAAACAGGCAAGAAAGCCAAGTACGCAAATCAGCAACCAGATACTGGTTGTTGCTCCATAGTAAAAGCAAAATCCGGTTAACAATAAGGTAATGGTCGCCCCTGCCGTTCCGAAAATATATAGCGGCCTTCTTCCCCAGCTATCCACTTTCCAGATAGCAACCAGGGTGAACAACATATTCGCCAGGCCAAAGATGATCTGACTGATGAGTGAGTTGCTTAGAGAAATTCCTGCATTTCCGAGGATCGTCGGACCATAATAAATGATTGCGTTTATGCCACTGAATTGTGAAAACAAAGGCAGCAGTATCCCGATCAGGAGGGCTTTGCGAACACCAGGGGCCAGCAGATCTTTATATGAACCCTTTTCCCGCCCCGGCTTCTGAAGGGCTTGTTCAGCCTGAACTTCCACTATTGGGCGACGGGTAATGCTACTGACGATCGACACCGCCTCGTTAACGCGGCCTTGCTGAATGAGCCATCTCGGACTTTCAGGGATGGTGAGTAAACCTGCCAGGAATAAGGTCGCCGGGATCAGCCCTACCCCGAGCATGCCCCTCCAAACTTCCTGGTGAAAGATCAGGGTTCCTGTACCTTCCGCCCCACCTAATAATGCGGCGTTGCTGAGGTAGGCAATGAGTATCCCGAAAGTAAGCGCGAACTGGTAATAGGTTACCAGCCTTCCGCGCAAATTCGCTGGTGCAATTTCAGAAATGTATAAAGGCACCACGTTAGACGCAATGCCGATGCCTATACCTCCAATCAGTCTTGAGGCTATCACGCCGTTTAAAGAGGGCATCAACAGGCAACCCAAAGCAGAAATAACAAAAAGAACAGCGGTAAGAATCAGTGGTTTTTTTCTGCCCAGCCTGTCACTCAGTTCACCTGAAAAAGCCACACCGATAATACAGCCGACAAGCGCTGACGACACAAACCAACCTTCCTGCGCAGCCGACAGGGAAAACTGCTTCTGCACAAGTGGCAGAACCCCTGAAATCACCGCCATGTCGAACCCAAACAGGAAACCTCCCAGGGAGGCTACCAGGGTGATAAGTAAGAGGCTGATTCTTTTTTGTTCGTCATTCATTGATCAATCGCTTAAATAATTATTTGGAGGAAGGCTGATGTCATCTTTCAGGAATGCCTTGATTAGTTTTGCTCTTCCCTGGCCATTGTTTACCACGCTGTAAGAACCTGCTGCAGCGGGAATTACAAAAGTCTCTGCATAAGAGAAGCTGCACCTGGTTCCATCGGCAGTCTCCACCGTAATGTCGGAACCTTCCACGAGCATTAATATATGACAGGTATTATTTGTTTTAATGTTTACTTCTCCGTCGAATTCAATGCGATGAACATCATAAAAATGTTCTGCGTGAGTTGGACAGTGAATGATCTGCCAGTCATTTCCCTCTTCGAATACGGACTGTTTGGATATTAATTCCCTGGAAACCTTGTCGCCTTTGCGGTCGAATTTGAGATTTTTAAAGGCATGGTCAATATTGATGGGTCGTGGATTTCCGTCAAGTCCCAGCCGCAGCCAATCATACATTTTGAAAGTGAAGATATAGGGCGTCGCGCTTATTTCCAGAACGAGATTATCTGCACCGGCGCTGTGGATGGTTCCATTTGGAATCAGGAAAAAGTCGTGCTTTTTTGCTTTGTGAGACTGCACATAGTTTGTGATCTCTATTTCCTTTCCATTTTCCTGGCTGTCTTCCAGTGCTTTTTTGAATGCAGCCGGGTTGATGTCTTCCTGAAAGCCCAGGTAAACCGTTGCCCCTTTTTTACAATCGAGGATATAATACGTTTCGTCCTGCGTGATATTTTCTCCGAATTCTCTGCGGATATAATCCAGTGAGGGATGACATTGAATGGATAAATTGCCGCCTTCGACGGTATC
>JBDTEB010000464.1:0-9830 GCA_039922795.1 Chitinophagaceae bacterium | reverse complement strand
GCATGTAACCTGCGGGGTCGCCAGCGGTGGCAGCTACCCGCCTGAACACCGATTTATAACGGGAATCCCTGGTCGTGTCAAACAAGGTCTGGTCAAAAAGGCCGCCGAGAGGTGCTATCCAGCAGCTGGCCTTGCGGTTATCTACCAGGTCGCCTTTTACAAAAGCAGCCAGCGGAGAAAACCTTGCCTCCGCCCAGTCGTTCTGCTGCGCGAAATTGGGGTCATTCGCATTGTATTGCATGTTCAGTTCGAAAATGTTTTCACTGGATGCTTTTCCTGCCCAGATGTTCCTGTAGTTCTGCATTGTTTCGAGGGCGTATCCGCCTTCATTGATCACCTTCTGACTGTAAAAATGTGTACTATCGTAGTTATGCTGCCATTGGAAGATGTGCGCCATCAGCGCATATACTGTGCCTTTATTCGCTCTTATTGAACCGGAAGGGTTACCACCGGCATAGGAGAGATAACCAGCCGCAACACGTAGATCACGGATGCAACTGTCTAGCACCATTTTTTCGGGCGAACGAGCCAGTGGCGGGATATTACCGTAATCCACGTCGTTGTAGGACTGAGACACGTAAACGGGGTCTCCCCAGATGCGGGTGATATAGAAATAGGTGTAGGCGCGCATAAACAATGCTTCACCCATATAGGCATTCTTGATTGCATCGCTCGAAAACAGGGCGGATGGCATCACCGGCACGTTTTGGAGGATGAGATTACTCTGGGCAATCAGCTTGTAAAACCTCGACCAGTTTTGCAGTACATCAGCGCCATAGGGAATGTAGGTGAACTTGAACCCTCCGGCAGCAGTGATGGAGTATTTTAAGAACGTGTCCCCATTGCCAAGGGTGAACAAGCCTGTTGGCAGATCGCCATTGACAAAGTAGGAGGCTTCGCCAAGGTTGTTGGAAGGTGCGGCTCTGAGCGAACTGCGAAGCTGGCCGTACATGGCCAGTGAAGCCTGCTCCACGGCCTTCTGGGAAACCCAGAAGGCATCGCCATAGGTGGATGTTATTGGTCCTTCATATAAATATTTTTTGCAGGACAGACCAGTGAAGCTGATAACAGCAATCAGCAGCGCAAACGTTATAATGGAAGTTTGTTTTGTCATATAGTTATACTTAAAAGCTGTTCGATTAAAATTGCAATGTGGCACCCAGTGTGAATTTGATGGCTTGCGGATAAAGACCACCCGTGTAAATACCCAACTGGTTAACCGCTTCCGGATCTGGTACGGTAGATTTCTTCAGTGTAAGCACATTGTCCATGATGCCATACACCGTTACTCTCGACAGCGTGGCTTTTTTAATGAGGGCAGCTGGAAGCTGGTAGCTGAGTACTACATTTTTTATTTTAAAGTAACTGCCGTCTTCATTGAACATGGTAGAGAATGGGAAGAACTGGTAATAATATCCAGACAGTGGATTGATCGCCGGGAAACCGGCATTGTAGTCTCCCTTGGCGGCTGCTTTGGCGGGCGTCCAGTAATCTACACCTGACAGATCAGGCAGCCTGCTGCGGGCGAAATTGTTGATATTGCCGCCGAGGGTATTAAACTGCTGTTGCTTAAAGGTGTTGATGATGGTGCGCTTCGAGGTGAATAAGCTGGTGATCGTAAGCTCGAAACCCTTGTAAGTGAAATCATTGGTCCAGCCTCCGGTAAATGCCGGGTTGGGGTTGCCGGCAGCCTGCCTGTCTCCAAACTGGTCGCCATTGTCGGTATTGTCCCAAACATCGCCATCTTTATTCTTGTCATCCCAGATAGGATCCCCTGGAACAACTTTATGGTTGCCTTTAAAGTAGGTGAGTGTCGCGCCCGTTACCGGGTTGAATGGAATGTCACCAATCCTGTTATAAACACCCATGTATTTAAACTGGAAAGTTTCATAAATCGGCTGCCCCACGGCATAGATCCTTCCTACCCCGTAACCATCTTCCACAATGAATGTCCGGTTGTTGTTGGGCAGTTTGGCAATGGTGTTCTTGTTGTGGGAAAGAACGAGCCTGGAGCTCCATTGAAACGGAGAATTGCGGGGCATCACATTGGCGTTGATGGTAATATCCTGACCGCGGTTGCTTACCCAGAGATCACGGGCATTAAACTTCAGCTGGTCGAAACCGGTATAAAATGGCAGGGCGAAGTTAAAGAAGTCGTTCTTGGAGATCTTTTCATAAAAATCAATATCGATGCTAAGCCTGCCATTAAAAAGCTGGGCTTCGAAGCCAAGGTTTTTTTGGGTGGTCTTTGCCCAGGTGAGGTTGTTCTTGGTTAGTCCGTTGTCATAACTGGGTTGAATAGCCGAAGCTCCGTTATAGGTACCAGGTATAATGTAGGAATTGTATGGCGCGTACAGATCGGGCGACTGCAATCCAGAGATTCCCATACTGCCGCGAATCTTGAAAAAGCTGAGGGTGTTCTTAAGGCCCTTCATAAAGTTTTCATCGGAAACGATCCAGCCAGCGCCCACGGCAGGAAAGTAGCCCCATTTGCTATTGGCTCCAAAACGGGAAGACGCATCTCCGCGGTAAGATCCGTAAAGCAGGTACTTGCCGTCAAAATCATACTGCACCTGCCCCAGCAATGACAGCAGTCCGTCTGCACCGTATGATGACTTGCCACTGAGGTCGCTTTGCGGAATACCGCTCACTACCCGGATATCATTGGACGGCACATTATAGCCACGTACATAATTTGAATTGCTTACGTCGCGCGTGAATTGCTGGGAAACCGTCGCCACAATATCATGGTAATGCTTCTCCCCCATGGGAAACTTTTTGACATAGTTCAGCGTGTTGGAAACGAAGTAAGTCGTATAGCTGCTTTTGTCGGATTCTGCATAAGAAGATTGCGTATTGCCTGCCGCCGCCGATACCTGATCGAGGTTGGACGGAGTGAAGTAATCCCTGCTGGACGACGTTGTGCTGGCAGAACCCTGAAGCCTGTAGGTAAGTTCGGGCAGGATGGTGTAATCCATTGTGAGGGATGCCGAAAGGTAATCATCCACATTCTTGTTTCTTATTTTGGTATATCCACCTGCAAAATTAGAGGAGTCGAAACCGGTAAGCCGGTAGAAGGAACTTGGCTGAGAAGAGCCGCTCAGGGGAGTATTGTCGTCGCTGTTGTTGTATTTTTGGCCACGGAGCCTGTCGGCTTTTGAGGCGGCGATGATAAACTGGCTTTTGAGTTTGGGACTGATGGTGAACCCGAAGTTGCCGCGTATGCTATACCGTTTGAACCCGAATTGCTGGATGATACCCTTTTCGTTGTAAAAATTCATGCTCACCCTGTAGTTGACATTGTCGGCGGCACCGGAGATGTTGGCATCCACATTATTTATCGCACCCTGCCGGTAAAACAGGCCCTGCCAGTCGGTGGCATTATTAAAAGAAGGGTTCAGGCTGTCTGCAAGCAATGACGGAAGAACTGCCAGCTGGGCCGGTGAGGCGTATTGTCTGATGATATCCATTTTCTGGCTTCGCTCGGCAGAGCCTGTATTAGTCGGCAAAAGCTGTGGCCGAAGCGTAACCCCGGTATAAGCATTTACGGTAAATTCAGGTTTCTTCGAACGGCCTTTTTTTGTATTGATATAGATTACGCCGTTTGCGCCTCTCGAACCCCAGGCCGCAGTAGCCACGGCATCTTTCTGCACATCAACGCTCAGGATATCATTTATACTGATGCCCGCCAGGTAATTGGTTCCCGTTGCACCGCCCACACTTGAGATGTCTTCCGGATTGGTGGGGATGCCGTCGATCACATATAGGGGACTGCTTAACGCCCTGGCCTGCGACACTTCCGGATCGGCGATATCGGTGTTTACTTTTGAGTTTCCTCTTACTACCAGCGAAGGGGCCACTCCCGGCTCTCCGCTTGAAACCTGCACGTTCAGGCCGGCTACGCGTCCCTGCAGCACCTGGTCAACACTGGGTGATGGCAGGTTCTCGATATCCTTGCTCATTACGGAAGAAATGGAGGAGATGGTGGTGCGCCTTCTTTGCGCCTGAACGCCTACGATCACTACCTCGTTCAGGTTGTTGGCAGCGGCGGTTACCAGTCTCACCGTCACATTGTTAGATCCTTCTGCGAGGTTTATCGTTTGCGCATCGTAGCCCACGTAGGAGACTGTCAGGATCAATTTGCCCGCTTGTGCGCCTCTGATCACAAAATTACCTTCAGCATCGGTAAGGGCCGATTTCTGGGTGCCTTTGATGGCAACGGTAGCCCCTGATAGCGGATTGCTGGTTTTGGCATCCGTAACGCTACCTCCTATCTGCCGTTGCTGGCCGAAAGCGCAGGTGCATACCAGAGTAAGAAGGAAGATGAATACGGAGAATATCTTTATCATCAAAAACAGTTTAGTTAAGCTTGTGATAAAAATAGCCGAATCAAGAGATGGTTACGTAATCAAACGTTTGCGTGAAATTCGATATGGAGGCAAGGATACTATGTAGAGGCGTGTCTGAAGCAAAATTTGCTTCAAATTATATATGGCGTTTTGTACAGTCTGCACGTACTTACGATTCCTACCCCTGACTCGCCGAAAGACCGGATGATCGCGTATCCGGAATCTGCCTGCGAATAACAGGCCACAACAAAATCGCCAGTCCGGCGAGCGACATCACAAGAAATAATATCAGGAAATAATCCGACCAATACACACTTAAAATGATTACAAGTAAAAGATAACCCGCAGTCAGCAATTCAATCCAATTGATAAACGTCCATTGCGAATCGAGATAATTACGCGCCATTTTTCCGGAAGATTTAGGAGTTCTTACAAACGGACTTGAATGACCGGTCAATCCCTGAATAACTGCCACACTATTCTGCACCGACAAAGCCATATACACTGAAAGGAAAAGGGGAAGATGCTGCCAGAACATTTTACGTGGAAGCGTGGTAATGGTTCCAACATAATAATAAATAAAAAGCACCGGCAATGTGACACCGGATGCCAGGAGAATATTGCTCAGGCTGCGAAACTCCGGATAATAATTCCTCGCCACAAGAATGGGTGCAGTCATCAGGATGTTGCCCATAATGGCGAGAAAAGAAATGCTGCTAAGCAGGTGAAAAGCGGCGTGAAGCTTTTTTGCAGGACGAACATCCATATCAAATACGCGACTTAAATGTTTAGTGGCCGTTTGCGCCATGCCCTTTGCCCACCTGAACTGTTGTGTTTTAAATGCATTCATATCGGCAGGCAATTCGGCAGGAACCGTCACCAGGTTATCATAGCAAAATTTCCATCCTCTCAATTGCGCCCTGTAGGAAAGTTCAAGATCCTCAGTGAGCACCTCCCCATTCCAGCCGCCTGAATCAAGAATGCACTCTTTACGCCACACGCCGGCAGTGCCGTTAAAATTCAAAAAATAACCAGCGGCGGCGCGACCGCTCTGCTCAAGATTAAAATGGCTGTCCAATAAAAAAGACTGAATTACCGTAAGTGGACTCTGATTTAAATTCTGGTGTGTCCATCTGCCCTGCACTCCGCCGACCGTCTCGTCTTTGAAATAACCTGACATCCGCCTTAAAAAGTCTGGCTGAGGAATAAAGTCCGCGTCAAATATGGCAATTAATCCGCCTGTACAATGCTGCAAACCCGCCTGCAAAGCACCCGCTTTAAATCCGGAGCGATCTTCTCTCCGTAAAACATTGACGCATATTCCCTTACTTAATAATAATACGGCAGCAGCATCAATAATCTGAGAGGTGTCGTCGGTTGAGTCATCGAGTACCTGAATCTCAAATAATTCTTTCGGATAATTCAATTTACCGAGTGCGGTCAACAAACGGGCAATCACAAAACGCTCGTTATATACAGGAACCTGGATGGTCACAAAAGGGAAAATCACCCCGGGCTCATTCAGGGAAACAGGCATTGATTTTTTCTTCCTCGCTTCCCAGAGAAGCTGAAGCTGTAGTATACTCCCAAACAGGAACCACAAAGAACAGATTGAATAGACAATTAACCCCGCCACCGCTAGCCAATACCACATATGATCGTTTAAAAGAAAATTGCAAAGTATATGCCTCCGTAAAAAATACGCTAAATATGCCACCTTGTTTCAAAATTTACGAATTATTTCCTTTTTTTCTTAAACAATAAATACTTTTCCATAACGTATGGTTAACCGAAATTTTCAACCCATTCTTACTATATTTGTGAGATACATGACAAGTCTCCGTCAGTTGACCAATACATATTCCTCTAATTAATTTCATTAATTCGAACATTCACGTCCGAATACTTTTCCATACGTAGTCGGACAAAGAATAATTTTCTGTATGTGTACCGATTACCTCCATTTTTAGTAATTTATTTTTTAACAATCAAACGACATCTGCCCGAAAAATATTTTTGATAATTCCATGACTAATAAGATTCTTTTAATTGATGATGATATTGATGAACTCTACATCTTTAAAGAGGCACTGCAGGAAATTAATGCAGTTTCTCAATGCTTTTATGCAGAGAATGTTGGTGATGGGTTGAAAATGCTTAAAGACTTTATTCCGGATTTTATTTTTATAGATATCAACATGCCTGGCATCAATGGATTGGAAGGAATCAGGCTAATCAGTGAAATGACAATTGACAGTAAAGTGCCGCTGTTTGCTTACTCCACGGCTGTAAATGATGAGCTGAACCTGCAGGCAATTGCCATGGGAGCCCTTGCCAGTGTCAAAAAGCCTGAATCGATTTCCCATCTTGCCCATATCCTGCACTCCATTATCAAAAAAGACGGCCCGCAAAACGCAGCCATCAACACCGGATCTCAACATTATATCAATTGATTTTTTGCAACTAACATTAACGAATAAAAAAAACTTGAGATCGCGAGCTGGTTTATAAGGCCGTTATCTCATCACGAAGTTTTTTCGAAAGACTTCCAAAAACCAACCGGTAAGAATCGTCTATCATTTCCTGGAGTTGTTTGGTGGTGAGACGCCCTTCCATATCCACCATGTTCCAATGAGTTTTGTTCATATGATATCCCGGCGTTACCTCGCTATGCATTTCACGCAATTCAACCGCGCGATCGGGGTCGGATTTTGCGTTAAAGGTTTTACGCTCATCCAGGCTGGCTAAAAGAAAGATCTTGTTGCCGACTTTAAAAACCATGGTGGATTCGCCGAAAGGAAAACTTTCTTCCGCACCCGGCTTATTAAGGCAGTACTCGCGGAGGGCTTCGATATGCATGGGCAGTTTTTTAATTATAATACTGGCTTCTTCACAAACATCCCGCTATAATATTTCCGATAGGCGTAACCCAGGAAAATATTCGGACCAATCAACAACACTCCCATCAGCCAGCCCGAAGGCACCAATATCGTATGAAACAAAAACACGTTTAAACTGATCGGAAAAAGGACTACCGCCGATAGCGGCGCATAGCGGTTAATCATCAATGATAGTCCGCCCAGAACCTGGATGGATTTCATCATGGGGTAGATATACCCGGTGCCGATGAGTCCGACTTTCAAGGCCTCGGCCGCACCGGTATGCGCCGGCTGGTAAGGAATAAAATGCAGGAAATGATCCAGTCCGAACACCAGGTAAAGAAACCCGAGCAGAATGCGCAAAATCATTGTTGTGGTTTTCATAAGAATAAAATAGACATATAAAAAGATGGTAAAGCAATTTAGTCTCTTCCAGATTGTAAGCTGTGATAAATTTATGATAGTCCACTATTTACCTCCCGGCCTGTTTTTTCTACCCGATACCATTATCTTCAAAGTATTTTAACATAAGCAGGAATAATTTAACCGCAGGCAGCAGCATGAGCATAAATCAGCAAACGGCTTCACCCAATTCGACCGGGAGGGTACTGGTAGCCAGTCTCGCAGGAACTACGATCGAATTCTTTGATTTTTATATTTATGCCACTGCATCCGTGCTGGTGTTTCCCAAATTGTTTTTTCCTGCCGGTGACGCTACAACGGCCACATTGCAATCACTGGCAACCTTTGCTCTAGCCTTTTTCGCCAGGCCCGTTGGAGCCGCTTTATTCGGACATTTCGGAGATCGCATCGGTCGAAAAGCAACGCTGGTGGCCGCGCTTATGACGATGGGCTGCGCAACGATATTCATCGGACTTTTACCTACCTATCATTCGATAGGCATTCTCGCCCCTATTCTGTTGGCCATTTTGCGGTTTACGCAGGGGCTCGGATTGGGTGGCGAATGGGGTGGCGCCGTATTGCTGGCTACAGAAAATGCGCCACCCGGAAAGAAAGCCTGGTATGGGATGTTCCCGCAGCTTGGCGCACCGATAGGATTTCTTTTGTCCACTTCATTATTCCTGTTGCTCGGAAATGTATTGACTGACGAACAGTTTTTTAGTTTTGGCTGGAGGATCCCGTTTGTTGCGAGCGCCTTGCTTGTTTGGGTAGGCTTATATGTACGACTGAAATTGGTAGAAACGCCTGCTTTTATGGAAGTAATGGAAAAAAACGAAAGAGTCAGTTTGCCGATCAAAGTGGTACTGGGTAAATACGCAACCACGCTGCTGCTGGGCACGCTGGTATCTGTTACCGTCTTCCTGCTGTTCTATTTAATGACCGTATTTACCCTGAGCTGGGGAACGACCAGTCTGCAGTATTCGCATGCCAGTTTTCTGATCGCGCAAATGATCTCAATGGTATTCTTCGCTCTCGCGATAATTATCTCCGGCGCTTATGCGGACCGTTATGGACGCAATAATATATTATTGATATCCTCCATTGCAGTGATCGTTTTCGGTCTCTGCTTTGCCAGATTGTTTGTGCCTGGAAACGAACTATTGCTCATCGGTTTTTTAAGCCTTGGTATGTTTCTGATGGGATTATCATACGGACCACTGGGAACGGCGCTTGCCGAAATTTTCCCACCGGCTGTGAGGTACACAGGGGCATCCCTGGCCTTCACGCTCGCAGGTATTCTTGGGGCATCGCTCACTCCCTACCTGGCGACAAAGCTGGCCAATGATTATGGACTTTCCTCTGTTGGATATTATCTCTCGATTGCAGCACTGCTAACCACTGTCGCCACAATTATGGCAAGAAAGGTGATGAAAGAAAATTAATTACATTGAAGTCGTATGGTTCTTAATTGGCATCGACGTATTTCTTAAAGTTGTCGAGGATAGCCTGCCATCCCGCCTTTTGCATCTCCGGATCATTCTGGCCCTCCGTATCGAATGTGGTCGTCACTTTTGTTGATCCGCCGAGGTCTTCAAATGTTGTCGTAGACTGTCTTCCGTCGCTTAATGTGTAGGTGAGTTTTTCCTGGTCCGTTACCTCGTCGTAAATAGCTTCAAAATCAAAACCAAAACTTCCGTCCTTAGCCTCCATTCTTGCGAAATAGGTGCCTCCGTCCCGGAGGTCGTTGCGCGCTTCGGAGCATTTCCAGGTATCGGCAGCATAGTTCCATTGCGTTATGTGTTCGGGTTTCGTGTAAAAATCCCAGACTTTGGATTTACTTGCAGGGATAATTGTTTCGATGGTGATTTTTTCGTTTTGCATGATATAAGGTATTTATTGGCATTTCATTATTTCGCCAGGGCCTCTCTTACTTTTGGCGCTATCGTGCCCCCATAGATCTCTATCGACCTCATCATGGATGCATGCGAAGGACCACCCACATCCATATGCGCAGAAAATCTTGTTAGTCCAAACAGTTCATGCAATTTAAGGATCTTGTCGATTGCCTCATTGGCATCGCCGACCAACAGGTGCCCACCTGGCGCGCGACCTGTCTCAAACTGTTGCGGCTGGTATGCCGGCCAGCCTCTCTGACGACCAACACGGTTCATCTGCGCAGCGTAAACAGGATAATAATCGG
>JBDTEB010000463.1:0-5041 GCA_039922795.1 Chitinophagaceae bacterium | reverse complement strand
TAAAACGGCTGGTGCGAAATTCGCCGGTCCCGTCGCCATTCATCATGATAATTTTGCCATGTGGAATTCTGCATTGACAAAATGGAACAGTGTAAAAATGGGGCCACATAAGGATATCGTCGGCGCTCTTGAAAAAGAAATAAAAGCGCAGCACCTGTATTTTATGACATCCTTCCATCATGCTTTTGCCTGGACTTATTACCAGGATGCATTTAACTACGACGCCAAAGATACCGCGTACGCAGGCCTCTACACCATGCCGCATAAAGCCGATGCTGCACCCAGCGCCGACTTTCAAAAATTATGGCTCGCTAAAATCAAGGAAGTCGTCAAGACTTATAAGCCTTCGCTCATCTGGTTTGATATGGACTTTGACCAGAACCTGCCGGATACGGCCCAAAAGAAATTGTTTGAATTTTATTATAACTGGGCGCAAAAAAATAATATTCAGGCGGTGGTTAGTCACAAGAGTTCAGCCATTCACAAATATACCGGCATACTGGATTTTGAGCGCGGAAAAGAAGATGCAATCACGCCTTATCCATGGCTCACTGACGATTCAATGAAAGGCGATTCATGGTTCTATCAAAAGTCTGATACTTCCTGGAAATCTGCCAATGACCTGATTTGCCTATTGAGCGATATCGTTTCCAAAAACGGCAACCTGTTGTTAAATGTAGATCCCATGGCTGATGGCACCTTCCCTGAACGCACGGTCGACGTTTTAGAGCATGTCGGCAAATGGCTAAAAATGAATGGTGAATCCATTTATAATTCACGGCCCTGGATCAAGTACGGCGAAGGAGCTGAAACTGCGGCTCAGAGTGTCCGGTACACAAAAAGTAAAAACAATAAGAAAGTATACGTTATCGTATTAAATAGTTTAAGCAAACCCCAAAACGTTATTTCGTTAAAATCGTTTACAAAAGGTAAACAAATGATCAAATCAATTGACATCATACAGCCCGCTGCAAAGGCAAACTGGAAATGGAACGATGGGCATCTTGAAATAGAAATGCCCGACCTTCTCTTTAAAACCGGTGATGTAAGAGCAGTTGCTTTCAGAATAAACTTACAATGATCATCATTTCGAAATTTCTTTATTTATCAAAAGCCAGATAATTTTTTCACGAACAAGTAATCATTTACTACGATGCCAAACAAATCATTAGGTTTTTTATTTTGTGTGATGCTGGGTGTTGCTGCATCCATATCTGCGCAGCAACCGGATATTACGACGGCCATTCAGAACCATACCTTTGATCCCGCCACTTTGTTATGGTATGATGCACCCGCAAAAGTTTGGAACGATGCTTTGCCCGTTGGCAACGGTCGCCTGGGGGCGATGGTATTCGGCACGCCCGATAATGAACGCATTCAGTTTAATGAGGAAACATATTGGTCAGGCGGACCCTATTCTTCTGTAACAAAAGGTGGCTCCAAGTATCTTTCCGAAGTGCAAAACCTTGTGTTCCAGGGTAAATTCCTGGAGGCACAAAAATTATTTGGCAGTAAGATGATGGGCTATCCTGTAGAACAGCAAAAATATCAACCCATGGGAAACCTGGTTTTGCAGTTTGATAATGGTAAAGAACATTCGAATTATAAAAGATGGCTTGATCTTACAACCGGTATTAGCGGTGTTGAATATTCTGCCGCTGGTGTCAAATACCACCGGGAAGTTTTTTCGTCCATTCCAGACCAGGTAATTGTTATGCGGATAACTGCCGATCAACAAAAGAAAATTTCTTTTAAAACCAGTTTAAGAGGGGTAAGAAACCAGGACCACTCAAATTATGCAACCGATTATTTTCACATGACGTCTGCGGGAAATAATACCTTGATCTTAAACGGCAAGTCTGCAGATTATTTGGGCGTAAAAGGACAAATAAAATACGAGGCAAGACTGAAAGCAGTATGTGAAGAAGGCTCCATGACAATAGATGGAGATTATCTCGAGGTGAAAAATGCTACATCCGTAACCCTGTACCTGGTGGCGGCCACCAATTTTGTGAACTACAAAGATGTTAGTGCGAATGAACACTCCCGGGTGGAAAATTATTTAACGGGTTTTGAAAGTAAATCTTATGAGGCGGTAAAGTCCGCACAAATCGAAGGTTACCAGAAATATTTCAACAGGGTTACTTTGACTCTTCCCAAAACGGCCCAGTCATACTTGCCTACAAATCAGCGGTTGCAGAATAATGTTATTGTTCCCGATCCTGCATTGTCTGCCCTGGCCTACCAGTTTGGCCGTTTCGTACTCATTACTTCATCACTACCGGGCACTCAGGCGGCTAACCTGCAGGGGCTTTGGAACGATGATTCTAATCCGATGTGGGATTCAAAATACACCACAAATATTAATCTCCAAATGAGCTACTGGCCCGCGGATGCTGCCAATCTTTCGGATTGTGCAGAACCATTGTACCAGCTTGTAAAGGATGTCAGTGATCAGGGTGCCCAGGTAGCAAAAGAAAATTACGGCTGCAGTGGCTGGGTGGTGCATCAAAACACAGACCTGTGGATGGTGGCTGCACCTATGGATGGGGCTACCTGGGGAACTTTTACAACCGGTGGTGCCTGGCTCTGCAACCAGCTCTGGCAGCAATATCTTTACACGAAAGATCCTGAATATTTAAAAAAAGTATACCCGCTTATAAAAGGTGCCACCGAATTTTTCATGGACTTTTGGTAAAACAGCCGGGCTCTGAATGGTATGTAACCAATCCCTCTTCCTCACCGGAAAATTTTCCGGGCAGGCCTGGCAACAAAACGTATTTTGATCAGGTTACCGGAAGCTTTATTCCCCTGACCAATATCTGCGCCGGTTCTTCTATCGATATGCAAATTATCGATGATTTGTTTTCCAGCTATATGGCTGCTTCTTCGTTGTTAAAGACTGACGCAGACTTTTCGAATAAAGTAAATGCAAGAAAGAAAATGTTGCTGCCGCCGAAAATTGGAAAAGACGGCACCTTGCAGGAGTGGGCGCAGGATTGGGATCAGACGGAAAAGCAGCACCGTCATCTTTCTCCACTGTATGGTTTGTACCCTGGTGATGTACTTTCCTTTACAAAAACACCGCAATTGATGGAAGCCTGCAAAACATTGCTGGAACGCAGGGGCGATGAAAGTTCAGAGTGGTCACGAGCCTGGAAACTATGCCTGTGGGCGAGAATGAAAGATGGTAATCATGCGCTCAAAATTTTAAAAGGATATTACAAGGATGAAAGTCATTCCCAGTTGCTTTCGGGCCGGGGACGTGTAATGCAGATAGATGGAACCATGGGTGTTGCAGCCGGAATTTCAGAAATGCTCATTCAATCGCATGATGACAAAATTGAATTGCTGCCGGCGCTTCCTTCGGAGTGGAGCGAAGGCGAAGTAAAAGGAATGTGTACCAGGGGAGCTTTTGCCATAAATATGAAATGGATGCAGGGTAAAATAACGACCTTGGAAATTCTTTCCAAGCAGGGCGGTACCTGCCGGTTAACATTGAACAATAAAATGAAAGTTTACAGCAATGGCAAAAATGTAAAAGTAAAAACAAATAAAGATGGAACGATAGAGTTTGAGACCGCAAAAAATGCAACTTATGTTTTTAAATAAGCAGAACCAGATCATTCAATCGATATTTACAAAGTGATACTTTAGGGTTACGATGTCATTCTTTTAAATAAAACCACATGAACATAAAACGCCTCTTTATTTCCATTATTTTCTTCAGCGTTGGCTTTTTACAAAGCGGCAGTTTGACCGCGCAAAAACAACTTACGCTAAAAGATATTTATGCCAGTGGTACATACAGCCAAAAAGGCTATGGCCCTGTTCGGTGGATGAAAGATAATGAAGGGTATTCTACTTTGGAAAGGGACCAGGAGTTTGGCGGAACAGATATTGTACGCTATGATGCCAAAACAAACGAAAGGAAAGTGCTGGTTTCTGCCAGGCAGTTGATGCCTCAAAACGAAAAAAAAGCATTGTCCATTTCAAATTATGAATGGTCCGATAACGATGAAAAATTATTAATATTTACAAATACCAGAAAAGTATGGCGATACAACACCCGGGGAGATTACTGGGTGCTCAATCTTAAAACAGGGAAGTTACAGCAGGTTGGTAAAAACGTTGAATCCACGACATTGATGTTTGCAAAGTTTTCACCTGATGCCAGGAAAGTGGCTTACGTGAGTAAGCAGAATATTTATATGGAAGACCTGGCAACTGGCACCAGCAAACAACTTACGCATGATGGCGGTGCAAATATTATAAACGGCACTTTTGACTGGGTGTATGAAGAAGAGCTCGATGACCGGGATGGATTTCGTTGGAGCCCGGATGGGAACTTCAATGCTTACTGGCAATCCGATACAAAGAATATCGGTACATTTTACCTGATTAATAATCTCGATTCTATTTATTCAAAACCAATACCCCTGCCTTATCCCAAGGTGGGCACCAAACTTTCTGCCGTAAAAGTTGGCGTTATTCCTGCAGCCGGTGGCAAAACCAATTGGTTCAAGATCCCGGGTGATCCTGCAAATAACTACCTGGCCCGTATGGATTTTATACCTCACTCCAACGAAGTAATGGTGCAGCAACTCAACCGTCGCCAAAATGAAAACAAACTATGGATTGGCAATATCAAAACGATGTCTCTTAATAATATTTATACAGAAAAAGATCCTGATTTTCTTGATCTGCATGATGACATCCGGTGGTTGGATGGCGATAAATATTTTACCTGGACCAGTGAAAAAGATGGCTGGAAACATTTGTATAAAATATCCCGCGACGGAAAGACATCAACATTAATTACAAAAGGGAAGTTTGATGTGGTTCAGATCAACTGTATCGATCCTGAAAATGGTTACGTGTATTATATTGCTTCACCGGATAATTTTACACAGCGCTATCTCTACAGGAGCAAGATAGATGGAAGCAGTGAAGGAGAAAGAGTAACCCCTGCTGCGTTTTCCGGGCAAAGCAGTTACCAGGTTTCCGGCAATGCGGAGTGGGCCATTCAAACTTTTCAAAA
>JBDTEB010000462.1:0-6207 GCA_039922795.1 Chitinophagaceae bacterium | reverse complement strand
GGCCGCAAGACCCGCGCCTACAATTGTATATTCACGCCAAGCATAAAATTAATGCCCGCCATCGGAAACAAATAATTTTCATTTGTTAGCGTGTTCCCGGAAATATACGAATACGTGTAACCGTTAGGCTCATACATCCTGTTGAAAAGATTGGAGACACGTCCGATCACACTAAATTGTGATGAAAATTTTGATTTGAAGGTGTGCATCGCCGTTAGATCCTGAACAAAGAAATCCGACAGGCTCCTGGCCTTTGAACTTGTGTTGTCGAGATATTGTAATCCTACGTACTTGCTCGTGGCATTAATCTCCCCATTCTTCCAGGCATTCACGCGAAGATTTCCCGACCCAACGATCGCGGGAGAAAACGAAATATCTGCTTTCTTGTATGCATACGTTTTCTGTCCGCCCTGGTCGTAATCATCTACAAATAATTCAAAATCCCTCACCTTATTTTCGCTTAGTGTCAAATTTCCGGAGAGTGCAAAAATATCATTCAACCTCGCCTCACCCGATAACTCCAGCCCCAGCCGATAACTGTTTGGAATATTTGTGCGTGTGTAAGATCCCACATCGTTGATCCTTCCGGTGAGTACGAGTTGATTTTTATAGCGCATGTAATAAATAGTCGAGGCCCACGAAAACCTGCTGCCTTTATGATCCAGCCCGGCCTCGAAATCATGCAGCCTTTCGGGCATGGGTGTTTCCGATGATGACTCAAAATCATCCCTGTTGGGTTCTTTGTTTCCGATGGCATAAGAGAGGTAAGCGTGCCAGTTGTTTTTCTTATAATTCAAGCCTGCTTTTGGATTAAAGAAATTATAAGTCTCTGAAATTCTGATGGACGGATTGTCTCTGAAGCCGTTGATCTCATAATTCACGCCGCGATATTGCAGGTCAATAAAACTTTCCAGATTTGGCGCGAGGTGCTGTTGCCATTTTGCATAAATATTCAGGTCCCGCTTATTGGCGGTAAGGTCGTACCAGCGATAATCTTTTGGTACCGGGAATTGTGACCATATAATATCACCGTAATGTTTTCCGTTTAACTGGTTTCCCCCGCCGCCAAAACTCAAGTCCGTGTTGGCGTTATGATATTGAAGTGAAAAAATGGCACCATAATAATAATTATCCAGCCAAAGTCTTCTTACCAGGTCGGTGCGTTTAATGGTGTCGTTCCCGATAATCGGATTTGCCAAACCAAAATCTGAATATTTTCTGGATGCTTTATATTGCTCGTAATATCCCAGACCACGGGTAAGAAATACTGCGCTATTCAGTGAAAGCGACGGGCTGAACTGATGGTTATAAAACAGTTGGTAATGATCCTGCTGATAGTTATCAGTTTCATTTCTGTATGGTTCGCCGGGTTTCTCTGTTCCTGCAGAGTTATAGTGACGGTTTTTGGAAAGATCTTCCTGCAGGATGCCGTTCCAGGCCTGGTATGTTATTTCTTTGCCTGAGAAAATATTCATCCTGAGAGAAGACTTGTCAGTGATGTAGGCGGTGGATAAGTAGAAAGATTTAAGGTCACTATTCGCGCGATCTATATATCCGCTGCTCGAGACCTTCGAGAGCCTGGCGTCGATGGTAAAATGATCGCTAATCAGTCCGGAACCCGCTTTAATGGTGTGTTTCCAGGTATTGAAAGAGCCGTATGCATTATTACTTTCGGCATAGGCATCTTTGCGAAACTCATTGGTGCTGATATTTATGCTGGCACCGAAAGCCCCCGAACCATTTGATGATGTTCCAACGCCTCGTTGTACCTGGATGCTGCTCACCGAAGAACTGAAATCCGGAAGGTCAACAAAGAAAGTCCCCTGGCTTTCGGCATCATTGTATGGGATGCCATTGAGCGTTACATTTATCCTGGTTGCATCGGTACCCCGGATCCTGATTCCCGTGTAACCAACACCGTTACCTGCATCCGAATTGATAACCACTGAAGGAGTCTGGTTAAGCAGGAAGGGCAGATCCTGGCCAAGGTTGTTTTTCTCAATATCTGCCTTGCCAAGATTGGTTTTTGTAATGGGTGATCTTTCCCCGGCGCGCACTGCCTTAATTTCAACCGGGTCAAGAAAAAGGTTCATCCTTTCGAGGCTGAATTCCTTTCTACCGGCAGGAAGTTGAATGGTTGCAACCAATGATCGGTAGCCGATGGAGGAAATCCTGATCTCGAAACTTCCTTCTCTTGCTTTTGTAATGAACACCCCGTTTTCATCTGTCATCAGGGTAGTGATCTTTGGAAGATCCACCGTTGCGCCAACAAGAATTTTACCATTGGAAGCGTCAATGACTTTTCCCGAAAAAGATTGGGATATTGCCACGTTCACGAACAAAAGTCCGCACAACAAAAGACCATAGATTCTCATCGTTTTTGAATAATTAGCTTAAGAATAAGCTGCAGAAGGGGATGTTGCGGAATGGAACAGAAATCACGAAACGTACAACCTTCCCTGCGCAGGCATTATCCTGTTCAGGTTCTACGGGTATTATCTCAGCCGGTTCAGTCGATGAAACCAGCACCCCGAGGAATCTGATAAATTTTTTTATCGAGGCAAATATAAGATTTTGCCAATCACTTAAAATTAATTTGCTGGATTCAAGCTGATCTGAAGTTTTTTTTAAATTTTTATAAAAAGATCTTGGCGGAGAGTATGCATACCCTTATTTTTGCACCGCGAAGTAGAGCAGCGGTAGCTCGTCGGGCTCATAACCCGAAGGTCACTGGTTCGATCCCAGTCTTCGCAACAAAAGCAGATGACCCCGGTCTCTGCTTTTTTCTTTTGCCTCATGCCCGGACTAAAAACGCTTAGCGACATCAGCCGGAAACTATTAGTTGCCTTTTTCCATATCCCCTTCACTTCAAACTATCATTTCTTCCATTTATATTTCGTGAGGAATTAGGACTAACCGGGCACTGCTGTAAACAGCAGATCTTCTGATTATATTTGATCTAATGGGTATGCAAGAATATCTGAGAAAGATAAAAGGACTAAAAAAGGCGGTTCAATTTTCAAGGCATTTTGTCAGGAAAGATCCAGCGTTTTACTTCTTTTCTGTGGCCATTGCCAGGAAAAGAGCTTCGATTCAAACGGCCCCATCGAAAAAAATATTACCGCTAAATGAAGCCCATAAGTGTGCAGGCGAATCTGAAATGGCACTTCGTGAAAACCTGGTCGCCATCCCCCTGAGACATGGGAAAACAAGAGACTATTCCGGCGGACTGATCACGCAGGTCTCTCTGGAACTGGTTCATGAGGCCATTCACATGAGGAATTTCAGAAATCAGGTTTTATACTCACAGGAGCTACCTGTGGAAAAGGTGGAGAATCTCCAGGTCGGCAAGCTTCAGGAGCTCAATGCCCTGGTGATGTTTGGAGGTTTGCTTTACGAGCATTTTGGGCACTTTCTTCTGGAGTCGCTGGGCAGGTTGTGGGCCTATGACCGAATCAAGCACCTGGATCCTTATGTTTTTTTCCTGCTGGCCTACGATCCGCCGGCATATCTCGAAACAAAAAATTTCGCTTACCAGGTATTTAAAGGTTTTGGTATTCCGTTGACGAGAATCATTTTTGTTAAGGAGCCCACCCGTATCAAGACTGCCATCATTCCTTCGCAAAAATATGGCTATGGCTTCAGCCTTCGGCCAAGTGAAGAATTCATGCAATTCGTTCGCAGGTTTTCCTATACGCAAACGATTCCTGCCGGCTACGGGAATGCAGAAAAGATTTACGTTTCACGGTCGCGCCTGGCCGCTGGTAGCGGAAAGGCAGTAGGCGAGTGTTATTTTGAAGAATATCTGGCGGCAAACGGGTACTTTATCTTTTACCCTGAGAAACATACATTATACGAGCAACTCACCGTGTATTCACGTGCGTCTAAAATCCTTTTCAGTGATGGATCTGCTGTGCACGCCTGCATTCTGCTGCCGGATCTGGTGGCAAAAATTGCTGTCATCTCGCGCCGGAAAGATCCGAAATATGATATCACCGAAATCCTTGATCAGTTCAAGGGATATAAACAGGCAGCGATATGGATAGATGCTGTACTGGAGCAATACCAGTTTGGATTGCCCAGCTGGCAATGCCTTGCCATGGTTGACTGGGTGCAGGTGAGTGAGAAACTGCTCGCCGGAGGCTTTGTTGACAATCCCATGGAGGCTATTCCATGTGATCAACTGGACGCTACCCTGAAAGTGGACATGCGCAATCATATCCGCGCCATCTCAGCAGAGCCTCTTTTTATTGATTACATGCTAAAAGCAAAAGAAACCGGGGCCGAAGCCTGAAAAACTAGGCGGGAAGAATTTTGACGGCCTGACGGGCAAACAGTTTCCAGGCGCCATTTCGTTTTTGCCACACCAGCAGTACGCTGAGTTTTACCACTCCCGAAACGCCACCATCCAGGTTGGTAGCATTAAGCGTATGGCGAACCCAGGCGGTATTTCCGGAAACCTTCATCGTCTGGTTGATAAATTCTATGGTTACAAAATCAGATGCTCCCGATGTGAGTGCCAGTACAAAAGCTTTTTTGTCTTCAATTCTTCCATTGGAATGACCGTAGGTGAGCTCATCGGCAGTGATCGCCTCAAGCGGACCCTTCTTTCCATCGAGCAGAGCTTGTTTCAATTTTTCTACAGCTGCCGCAACCTGTTTTTCATCGTTGGTTTGTGCAGTGATGGTGCTGAGAGAAATCAAAAACACCAGGCTCAAAAAAAATAATTTTTTCATCGGGCAAATATAAAATGTGATTAATAAGATACTGAAAGTATTGAAATTATGCAATTCGTCAGAAAACTACCCGATGAATAAACTTCCTGCAAGTTCCAGGCTGCGTTTCTTTAGATTCCTGGTTTCAATTTCGTCAATGACCGCATCGGCGGCAAGTATCAGCGAAGTGTTATTTTCTTTCCACCAGTTATGTTCTTTTAATTCTTTAAAGGGCAGTACCCCGATGAGATATTTCCGTTCTGCTTCGGCATGCCATTCTTCTATCCATTCAAACTTTTCTTTGGGAATATATTTCCAGTCATCGAAACTCACATAAGCGCGCACGTAGAAATCATTGGTGAGTTCATGTGGGGTATGATGATAAAGTTTTTTGTATTCATAGTGATATTGGTAGCGAAGCGCCGACAAGTCGCTGAGCACAGCGGACGCCGTCGGAAAACTGCCAGCCCCCTTTCCATAAAAAAACTGTTTGTCAGAAAAACCACTTTCTATAACTACGCCATTGTATTCATTTCTCACGAAAGAAAGATGATCGTCCTTTTTTACAAACTGTGGCAATACAAATGCGGCAATTTTGCCGTTATTTAATTTTTTAGCCTGTGCCACCAAACGGATATCGAAATGTTTTTCCCGGGCCACCTCTGCATCGCTGCCCAGTATGTTCCTGATGCCGTTGAAAACGAGCTCACCCGCCTGAGGAATAATTCCATACGCATGTGTAAGCAGGAAGGTCCATTTGTTTACGGCATCGTAACCATCAACATCCAGGCTGGGATTGCTTTCAGCGAAACCCAGTTGCTGGGCGAGTATCAGCGCCTGCTTGAAGTCGAGATTATCATCGAACATCTTCGTAAGAATAAAGTTCGTGGATCCATTGACGATAGCCTTGATGGAATGAAGCAGGTCGTTGTCGTAATATTCTTCGAGGTTTCGAATGATAGGAATAGATGCGCAGGCCGCTGCTTCGTAAAGTATCGACTGCCCTGTTGATTTTTGCAGATCCAGTATCGTTTGCAGGTTTTCAGCAATCATTTTCTTGCTGGCGCTTACCACAGATTTATTATTATTTACTGCGCGCGAAACGATCTCGTATGCAGCAACGGAATCGTCAATCACTTCGACAATCACATTGATTTCGGGATCATCGAGCAGCTCGTTTTTATTCGTGGTAAATAATTCTGATGGTGCATTTCTGAATTTGTTCGGGTCTTTGATGCACACCTTTTTTATAGTAGCTTTTAAGGAAGCAGTTTGTTTTAAAACCTTATACAATCCTTCTCCTACCACACCAAATCCAAAAAGGCCGATGGTTAATTGTTTATGTTTTTCCATATTTTCCTGATCGCCCGCAATCATAGTGATTCTGATTTTGCAGACTGTAATTTATTGTTTTTTAGAAATGACCGGATCAGCCCGGCAATCTGTTCATATTCGAGCAGAAAACCATCGTGTCCATAATTCGATTCTATTA
>JBDTEB010000461.1:0-6263 GCA_039922795.1 Chitinophagaceae bacterium | reverse complement strand
GGCTGGGGGGAGATGCCTGACAACTTAAAGGAAGAAATATATTTTCCGAGAACGGCATCAACAGATTTACCCCTGGCTCCAAAAACCTGCAGAGAAAGAAAAAGGGCAAAAGCAGCGGAAAGCCATTTGGGCATAACCTTGAATATTAAGTCCTGAATTTACGATGTTTAGGTCTATTGGTCTGCAGATTGTATTTTATATTACAGTGAGGGTCGAACATTTTGCACAATTAAAATTATCCACTTGAAAATAAGCGGTCAAATTGTAGACATAATAAATAGGCGCATTTATCCGGGAACTGTTACAATTAACGATAAAAAAATTGAAAAAATTGAAGCTGTTGACGTGTTGCAGGCCGAAGAACAATTCTTTATTCTGCCCGGTTTTGTAGACGCACATGTGCACATTGAAAGTTCGATGCTGATCCCTTCGGAGTTTGCGAGGCTGGCCGTTGTTCACGGAACGGTAGCTTCTATCAGTGATCCGCATGAGATTGCCAATGTTTGCGGTAAAGAAGGCATAAAGTTCATGGTCGACAACGGTAAAACGGTGCCTTTCAAATTCAATTTCGGCGTGCCCAGCTGTGTACCCGCTACGATTTTCGAAACAGCCGGCGATGCCATAACGGCAGATGACGTTGATAATCTGATCCGCCAGGAAGATTTTCTTTATCTAAGCGAGATGATGAATTTTCCCGGTGTTTTATTTGATGATATGGAGGTACTCAAAAAGATCGCTTCAGCCGAAGCTGCCGGCAAACCGGTTGATGGACATGCCCCCGGTTTGTCAGGGGATGATGCGAGAAAATATATCAACGCCGGCATTAGTACCGATCATGAATGTTTTACAGAAACGGAAGCGGTAGGCAAACTGGAAATGGGTATGAAGATCCTGATCCGCGAAGGCAGCGCAGCGAAGAACTTTGAAGCACTGGCTCCGCTGATCGACAGGTATCCGGAAATGATGATGTTCTGCAGCGATGACAAACATCCGGATAGCCTGGTAGCCGGGCATATCAACAAGCTTTGTGCGCGAGCCGTCGCCAAAGGAATCGATCTTTTCAACGTATTGAAAACTGCTTGTGTTAACCCGGTGATGCACTATAAGCCAGCCGTAGGCTTGCTTCGGGAAGGAGATCCTGCAGATTTTATTTTTGTGAAAGACCTGGTTGATTTCGAAGTCATTCGCACGTTTATCGATGGAACCATTGTTGCTGAATACGGGTATTCTTTGCTCAAACCCGCAGCCATATCCGGTTCAATAATAAATTGTTTCGAAGTGTGTACGAAATCGCCCATTGATTTTGCCATGTTTACTTCGCTGCCATCCGGAAGCAGTTTCCCCGTGATAGAAGCCCTGGACGGCCAACTGATCACAAACAGGGTAGATTGTGTGCTCGGTGTGAATAAGGGAATCATTCAAAGCGATCCCGCAAATGATATCCTTAAGATCGTGGTAGTGAACAGGTATTTTGATGCGCCGGTTGCCGCTGCCTTTATCAAAAATTTCGGTTTCAAAAAGGGTGCAATCGCCTCTTCTGTAGCTCATGATTCACATAACATCGTTGCTGTTGGCGTGGATGACGAAGCGATTTGCGAGGCCGTAAACCTGGTGATCCAGGCGAGGGGTGGTGTAAGCTGTGTGGACGGTTCACAAGCTGCATTGCTGCCTCTTCCGGTAGCCGGACTGATGAGTGATGCGAACGGCTACGACGTTGCCCGGCAATACACAGCCCTTGACGCGATGGCAAAATCGTTGGGCTCAACGCTTTCAGCGCCTTTCATGACGCTTTCGTTTATGGCTCTGCTCGTTATTCCTGAATTGAAACTCAGCGATAAGGGCCTGTTTGACGGTGAAAAATTTCAGTTTGTCAGGAACTACGAAATTTCCTCCACCCAGGGCAGGTAATGAATTTTTTAATAAGATGGTTGAAAAACGATACCATTAACATTTCTACAGGAAACTTTTTTACTTCATTACCGTCTTAAAACCTGTCGAAACTTTAAGATCAACAGTGAAAGTCATCAGCTATGAAAAGTATTTTTTACTTCCTTTCCTCAGCAATCATTTTCTTTATCGCTTCAGATGCAAAGGCTCAGGAAACAGCCTGGCCAAAAACAGTTGCTCTTTCTGGCAATAACCAGTTAAAGGTTTACGAACCACAACCTGAATCTTATTCAGGAAATCTCTTAAAAATCAGGTCCGCCATCTCTTATCTCGAGTCTGGAAAATCCGAGCCGGTTTTCGGTGTGCTGTGGGCAGATGTTACCACTGCCAGCAACAACCAGTATGTAAACTGGCAATCGGTTTCTGTCACCAACCTGAAACTCCCTGCCGACAATGCTTCCAATACCCTTGACGACATCGAAAACCAGATCCGGGATCAGGCTGCCAACTGGAATGTATCAATGACCCGGTCTGCTCTTGACGCAAAACTGAAACAAGCCAGCTCCGAAGCCGGCCAGGCGCAGAAATTAAGTACGGCGCCTCCTTCCATTATTTACACCAATAAACCTTCCACCCTGGTATTCGTTGACGGGGAACCTCAGATACAGCAAAACCAGGAATGGGGTGTGAATCAGGTCGTAAACACACCATTCACCATTCTTAAAAATAGTGATCAGCAGTTTTACCTCTACGGAAATAAACGCTGGTATCGTGCATCGGATATCAGGGGCCCATGGAATGTAGTGTCATCGCTTCCATCATCTTTGTCAAAAGCGCAGCAGGCCATCAGGCAAAGTGATACGTCAGCAGCATCAGGCAATTCCATTTCAAAAATTATCGTGAGCCAGGTTCCCGCTGAACTGGTGCAATCGGATGGGGAAGCGAATTTCGCACCATTGCAGGGCACTAACCTTTTATATATGACGAACTCATCAAACGATGTTTTCATGGACGTAAATTCTCAACATTATTTTGTGCTCCTTTCCGGAAGATGGTACACGGCTCCAACACTGTCCAGCACCTGGAATTATACAGCTGCCGATAAACTGCCGGCAGACTTCGCAAGAATTCCGGAGAGTTCAATAAAAGCAAATGTGCTGTCAAGCGTTGCCGGTACCGATGCTGCGTTTGAATCGGTAGCTGAGGCCCAGGTTCCGCAGACAGCAAAAGTTGATCGCAAAAAAGCAACAGCCACGGTTACCTATGACGGTGATCCCCGGTTCGAAAATATTGAAGGCACAGATCTTAAATACGGGGTGAATTCCTCAGGCGAAGTATTGCAATCCGGACTAATGTACTACTATGTTGAAAATGGCGTTTGGTTCCAGTCACAGTATGCAAATGGTCCCTGGGCAGTTGCAACACAGCGGCCTTCCGGTATTGAAAATATCCCTCCCGGATATCCTGTTTACAATTTGAAATACGTGCACATTTACGATGTTTATCCTGACTATGTTTACATGGGATATACTCCCGGGTATCTCGGCAACTATGTTTACGGACCTACAATTGTTTACGGAACCGGTTACTATTACAAACCATGGAGGGGACGTTATTATTATGCCAGGCCAACCACCTGGGGATTTAACATGAGATATAACCCCTGGAATGGCTGGAGCTTTGGTTACAACACATGGCCCGGTTGGTTCTTTTCTTTCAATGTTGGTTACGGCCATGCTTACAGAAATTATCCTGTATCCGGGGGATGGTGGGGACCTTCAGTTTACCGGCCGCCATACTACAGAACTTATCCTTCGTATTATGGCAGAACCATGGGGTATGATTCATACAGGTATCCTGCTTACGGATACAACAATGTGTATCGCAGCAGGAGAGATGTCGTTACCACTGACCGGTTATACAGATCTTCGGTTTTTGACCGTAGAAATGACAATCGTCGCGGTTCTTACAATTACGACAGGCCACGAAACAATAACGGAAGAAATCCTTCCCAGCCCAGACCTTCGGGGGGATACACTAATGGAAGGACGGGTAATGACAGGATAGATAATAATACCGGTAGTCGACTGCCGGATAACAATGGCAATAATTTGGGGAACCGTCAGCCAAATCCCGGCGGAAATAATGGTAGTAACAGGCAGCCCCGGTACAATAACAGCAACAACAGCCAGGGCAATCGCCAGCCGGGAAATGTTCCGGACAGGCAGCCGCGATACGATAACAGCAATAACAGCCAGGGAAACCGCCAGCCGGGAAGTGTTCCGGACAGGCAGCCGCGATACGATAACAGCAACAACAGCCAGGGCAATCGCCAGCCGGGAAATGTTCCGGACAGGCAGCCTTCTCAGGGTAATAATCAGCCCAACAGAACGCCGGCAACAATTGGGCGGCCTCCGAGAACTCCTGAAAGACAAGAAACTCCGCAGCAGTCCCAGCCAACGCCCGAGAGGCGTCCACAACAACAGCTGCCCAACAGGCAGGCGCCCCAGGCCCCTCCTGTCCAGAGACCTGAACGCAAGTACACCCCGTCTAACAGCAACCGGGAAAGCCAGGTGAATGAGGGAGGTGGCAGACAGGAATCCGGTAACGAGAGTGGGGGTAGGGAGCGAAACAGGAGAGGAGGTTAACCCGTTAATCAATGTTATCATATGGAACCCGTCAACTGGCGGGTTCTTTTATTGTGTACACATTCCTGTCAATTCAATGATATACGTGCTGACTGCCATAAGATCTCCTAATTTTATCATTCAAGGACTTACAGATTATGGCTCAACTTTTTACTCCGATCAGTTTTCGAAGCATTACTTTAAAAAACAGGATTGCCGTTTCACCGATGTGTGAGTATTCCAGCCGGGACGGATTTGCCAATGACTGGCATCTTGTTCACCTCGGCAGCAGGGCCGTAGGCGGGGCTGCCCTCATTATTTCAGAAGCTACCGCAGTCACGCCGGAAGGGAGAATTTCTGCGGCTGATCTGGGGATCTGGAAAGATGACCATATCGAGTATTTGAAAAAGATCACGGATTTTATCAAAGCAAATGGTTCCGTTCCGGGCATTCAACTCGCTCACGCCGGCAGAAAAGCCAGTCATCGCGAACCCTGGAACGGTGGCTCCTGCGTTGGCTTGCATGAAGGGGGCTGGCAAACAGTGGCGCCTAGTCCAATACCATTTATCCCGGAAGAAACGGTTCCACTCGAACTGAAAAAACAGGATATTGTCCAACTGGTTTCAGATTTCAGAGCCGCCACAGAACGATCTTTGAAAGCAGGATTCCAGGTGATTGAAATTCATGGCGCTCATGGCTACCTTATCAATGAGTTTTTGTCGCCATTGACAAATAAACGGACAGATGAATATGGTGGAAGCTTTGAAAACCGAATCCGTTTTCTCCTAGAGATCGTTGCAGCTGTCCGGGAAATATGGCCTGCGGAACTTCCTTTATTTGTTAGAATATCTGCGAGCGACTGGGTAGAAGGCGGATGGACGATCGGAGATTCTGAAAAACTGGCATCGCGTCTTCAAACCAAAGACGTTGATCTGGTGGACTGCTCTTCGGGTGGAGTGGTTTCTGATGCAGTAATACCTGCGGCCCCTTCCTACCAGGTGCCTTTTGCCGAAGCCATAAAAACCAACACATCAATGAAAACCGGTGCTGTAGGAATAATAGTTACAGCAGAACAGGCTGAAGAGATCATCAGTTCAGGAAAAGCCGATCTCGTATTTCTGGCACGCGAATTTCTTCGTGATCCTTATTTTCCGCTCCACGCGGGGCGTCAACTAGGTGTTGATGTAAAATGGCCAAAGCAATACGAAAGAGCAAAAAGACAATAACTAAAACTCTACAAACCATGGAAGAACTTGAAATTCATTTAGGCAGCAGGAAGGAACGATATGATTCACTTATTCCACAACTCAAAGGTCTTCTGGAAGGAGAGGAAGACCTGGTGGCTAACCTTGCAAACATAGCAGGCGCATTAAAAGAGCAGTTCAACTGGCTGTGGGTAGGGTTTTACCTCGTGAAAAAAGATCAGCTCGTGCTGGGGCCATTCCAGGGTCCGGTAGCTTGTACACGCATCTCCAAAGGAAAAGGTGTTTGCGGCACTGCCTGGCAGGAAGCAACAACCATTATCGTTGAAGATGTAAAAAAATTTCCCGGTCATATCTTCTGCAGCAGTCTGTCAAAATCAGAGATCGTTGTGCCCGTATTAAAAGGCGGTAACGTTGTCGCAGTGCTCGATGCAGACAGCGAGGACCTTGGCCATTTTAGTGAAATCGATAAAGTCAATCTTGAAAAAATTATTGCTCTAATTGATCATAGTCAATGGCCATAGTGCTGTAATAGTTAATTTCCTGT
>JBDTEB010000460.1:0-20622 GCA_039922795.1 Chitinophagaceae bacterium | reverse complement strand
CCTCCAGACTTTGGTATTGCTGTTGAAATATAACGTCGCCCCTACCACGATGCCCAGTACCACCTGGCCGAGGATCTTGAACCACGCGGCTAGTCCGTCCTTGTCGCCTTTCTTATAGGGTACGCCTTGATGTTGCGCCAGCTTTTTTGCCCGCAGTTTAAGGTAGTCATCAATAAAACCGATAAGTCCAAGCCAGATGGTGCAGAAAATCATCATTCTGATATAAGCCTTCTGGAGATCGGCAAGCAACAGGGTTGGGATGAGCATGGCAAGGATGATGATGATTCCACCCATCGTTGGTGTTCCTTTTTTCATCTGCTCGCCAGCCAGACCCAATTCTCTTACGCTTTCACCGATGAGTTTACCCTGCAGCATATTGATCAGTCTGCGCCCGAAAACGGTAGAGATTACCAGGCTGAGCAGTACGGCCAATAGCACGCGTGAAGTGATGAACTGGAACAGGGCGCCGCCTGGCATCCTGATTCCGGAACTTTTCATCCATTCAAATAAGTAGTATAACATGCTTTTAGTTTCGTTCTGAAATCAGTCTTTACTGATTATCATTTTCGCTCCATCACCCGCCGATAGAAAATTATCTTTCTAATAGTCCAAACATTTCCGTCAGTACTTCCCTGTCACTGAAATGCGTTCGCACTCCTTTTATCTCCTGGTAAGTCTCATGGCCTTTTCCGGCAATGAGTACAATATCTTTTGGTCCTGCAAGACTTACTGCTGCCTTGATCGCTTCTTTTCTGTCAGGAATCGAAATAAATTTTCGCCTCGAGGCCGATTTTAACCCCGCTTCCATTGCTGCAATGATCACCAGCGGATCTTCATTTCTCGGGTTGTCGGAAGTGAAAATTACCTTGTCGCTGTGCTCACAGGCCGTTTCGCCCATTACCGGTCGCTTGGTGGTGTCTCTATCTCCGCCACACCCTACGACCGTGATCACCTGCTCGTCTCCCTTTCGCAGTTGTTTGATCGTTCGCAATACATTCAGCAAGGCATCCGGCGTATGTGCATAGTCGATAATGCCGGTGATTTTGTCAACGGGAGAAATCAGGTATTCAAAACGACCCTCTGCGCCGGTAAGAACGCTGAGACAACGCAGCACTTCCTGCCTGTCTTCCCCCAAACAAATTGCGGCACCATAAACGGCCAGTAGATTGTAGGCATTAAATTCCCCCATCATCCGAAAATGCACTTCCTGATCATTAACCGTCATGATAAGACCGGTGAGCAGGTTTTCCAGGATCTTTCCTTTAAAATCAGCAATGGTGCGCAGACTGTAATAATATTTCCGCGCAGCAGTATTCTGCAACATCACCTGGCCGCGCTTTTCATCCAGATTTGAAATAGCAAACGCGGTGGCGGGGAGTCCATCAAAAAATAATTTCTTTACCCGTATATATTCTTCAAATGTTTTATGATAATCAAGGTGGTCATGCGTAATATTTGTAAATATTCCACCAGCAAAATGCAACCCGGCGATCCGATGCTGATGAATAGCATGTGAGCTAACTTCCATGAATACGTGCGAACAGCCTTCTTCGAGCATCTTGCTCAACAGAAAATTTATACTGATGGCATCAGGCGTGGTATGTGTTGCCGGGTAAATTTTATCACCGATAAAATTCTGAACGGTGCTGATCAGACCACAATGATAGCCAAGCGTTGTAAATAATTTATACAGGATGGTGGCTACTGTCGTCTTTCCATTGGTGCCGGTTACGCCGGTCAGTAATAATTTTTCCGATGGCTGCTCGTAAAAATTACAAGCCATCAATCCGCAGGCTATGCCAGTATCTTCAACCTGCACATAAGTAACGGATTCATGCAGGATTGCAGGGATTGTTTGGCAGATGATCGCCGCCGCGCCCTTGCCTATTGCGATCTCAATAAAATCATGACCATCTGAAACCAATCCTGTAATGGCAATAAAGGCTGATCCATTGCCGACCTTCCTTGAATCGATCTGCAGGTCAGCTATAGTAATACCTGTGCTGCCTGTAACGGAGCGCAGACTCACCTTGTACAATATGTCCTGCAATAATGCCATCAGCGTTTGATCATTTACGTTAATCTATTCGAGTTCCAGCGTTACCATTTTGTTTGCCGGAATGGATGATCCGGCAGTTGGATATTGTGAAATAATTTTTCCTTTGCCATTCGCTTTTACATACATGTTCATCGTCTCAAGCAGGTAAAGAGCATCCTTCAGTCCCATTCCATTTACATCGGGTACGGCGTTTACGTCAGCAGATTTTCCACTCATTACTCCTTTATATTGGTAATTGTGCAAACCTCCATAACCATTGCTCTGTGAGGAGTCGATGAATTTTATGTGCATTGTGTTGAGCACATATTTCATATTCGCGGTTTCACCGGCGTAAGAATAATTGGCACTGTCAGGGTTGATAACCAGGTTCATTGCCGAGAAGGGACGATCGACGTGGATCGCATACAATTTGTCGGCGATTTCCTTGAATACAGGCCCCGCAACTGCAGCACCGTAAAACTTTTTTGCAAAGGGTTTATTCCGGATTACCACTATGCAGGAATATTTCGGTTTCTCCGCCGGAAAATATCCTGCGAACGATGACTGGTAGATGCGATCGGCATAACCGTGTTTTCCATTTGCAACCAACGCTGTACCCGTTTTGCCCGCCATATTAAATAGTGGACTTTGAAGCGCTTTTCCAGTGCCTTCCGTCATTACTCCTTCGAGGCAGATCTTCAAAAGCTTCAGTGTTCGTTCGCTGCAAATAGCTTCCTCAACCACTTCAGGTTTTCTCTCTTCTACAACCAGTCCGTTTCTTTCGATTGCTTCAACGAGATATGGTTTCATCATCTTTCCGTTGTTGGCAACGGCATTATACAGCATCAGGGTTTGAAGGGGGCTGATCAGCACTTCATAACCGAAAGCCATCCAGGGCAGCGTTGTAGCACTCCAGGTTTTTGATTTTGGATTTTTTATGATCGGATCCGTTTCACCAACCAGTCCAAGACCCGTGTGTTCCGCGAAATGGAGTTTCCGGAGGTGCTCGAGAAATGGTGTCGGGTTTGACGAATAGTATTTCACGGCGAGTTTGGCCATCCCCACATTCGAACTGTGCTCAAATGCTTTTTGAACCGTTACGTCGTACAGTCCATGTGTTTCACTGTCAAAAACAGTTCTGCGATTTATTGGCCAGCGTCCTCCTTCGAGGTTAACCATGTCATTGAGCCCGACGAATTTATCTTCCAAAACGGCCAGCATGGTAGCCAGTTTAAATGTCGATCCCGGTTCGGAAGCGCGGATGGCATAGTTGAGATCTTCCCAGTATTGACCAGGTGCTCGTTTGCCAAGATTGGCGATCGCTTTCACTTTCCCGGTAGCCACTTCCATCACGATCGCGGTTCCTGTCTCACATTCATTGTCAATCATCATCCTGAGCAGCGCGTTCTCTGTAATGTCCTGTATGTTTACATCAAGGGTTGTGATGATGTCTTTCCCATTCTCCGGATCTACCTGGTAGCCTTGCACCGGAACGGCCACACCACCGGCAATAAAACGAACGAGCTTGCTTCCACTATCGCCTTTCAGCAGGGGATCATAAGTGCGTTCAAGGCCGACATTCTGTGCATTCTCCCTGGATAATCCGATCGTTCTATTGGCCAGTAACCCAAATGGATTAAGACGCCGGTTCTTTACTTCAGCGATAAAACCACTTTTATTTCTGCCGAGTCTTATCAAAGGAAACGATCTGATGGCTTTGTAATCGGCGAAACCAAGATTCTTTTTCAGCGGGAAATAGCGATCTTTCTTTTGATAACCGGCTTCAAGTTGTTTTTTGTAAAAGGCCGCGGTATGATCTTTAAAATAGTTTGCCAGTTCAAAGCTCAGCGGGCTAACAAACTCCTTAAACCGTCTGCCTTTGTTCTCTCTCAACCCGTCTGCGCCAAAATCGATATATATATCAAAATAAGGAAGCGAGGTGCTGAGCATGCTTCCGTCTTCGCTGTAAATTGTTCCGCGCTCAGCGGGGAGTGACACAAATTTTTGATGGAGGCTATCGCTTCTTCCTCTCCACAGATCGCCTTCCGCCTGCTGGATATAAGTAGCCCTTCCGAGTATCAACAGGCTAAGACAAACGATACCGATGAATGCCAGGTAAACTCTCCATAATATGTCTTTTTTTACTTCCAATCTCTTTCGGTACGCTTGTTTAGTTATTTTTCTATTGTTGAATCATAGAGTACAAAGGCCGGCTCCCTTAATTCTTTCAAACCCATTTTTTCCACTGATTTTGCCAGTTCGCTTTGTTTGCTTCTCAGCATCACCTCACTTTTCGCCGTTTTGTATTCATACTGCAATTCCTTTAATTCAGCACTGGTTTTATTGATATTTTTTATCGTGTTGTCAGAGTAATGTCCGTTGTAGATGTACAGAATAGCGAGTACGGCAAGAAAGAGGAAGTAGGGAATATTATTCACCAGCCACTGGTATTTGAACCAGCGCTTCCAACTACGCTTTACCTGTTGCTCCTCCATAATGTTATCATTTAAGTCTCGCCTAGTCTTCAGGCAGAAATACGGCAACCCTCAGCTTTGCACTTCTTGACCTTGGGTTCACTTTCAATTCTTCCTCTGTTGGGGTTACCGGTTTTTTTGTTACCTTTTTAAAAGGCGAACTGGTTTCCGTATTCATAAAAGGGTTTTCTTCGATCTCTTTAAAATCTCCTTTCTTAAAAAAATTTTTCACCAGCCTGTCTTCCAGTGAATGAAAAGTTATGATGCTTATGCGTCCTCCCTTTTTCATTACGGTTGGCAACTGGCTAAGCATATCTTTTAATGATCCGAATTCGTCATTCACTTCGATGCGCAGTGCCTGGAAAACCTGGGCGAAATATTTGTTTGGATTTCCTTTAACCAGGTTATGAATGGCTGATTTAAACTGGCTGATCGTGGCGATTGGAAGCGTTTTTCTGATATCGGTGATCGTTTTTGCCAGGCTTTTTGCATTGGTCACTTCTCCATACAGTTCAAACATTTTGTGGAGTTTTTCTTCCTGATAGGTATTGATGACGTCTGATGCTTTCAATGACTGGCGCTGATCCATCCGCATATCGAGTGCTCCTTCAAACCGTGTTGAAAATCCCCGGGTGGCCTGGTCGAACTGGTAGCTGGAGACTCCCAAATCTGCTAGCACTCCATCAACCGGTGGTATTTTGTGCAGTTTAAGAAAACGCTGCAAGTGCCTGAAGTTCTGCGGAATGAAAAGGATACGTTCGTCTTTTGGCAGATTAACTTTTGCGTCATCATCCTGGTCAAAGGCAATCAGTCGTCCGCCCGAACCAAGATGAGCAAGGATTTCTTTTGCATGCCCCCCTCCACCGAAAGTGCAGTCGATATAGATACCGTCTGCTTTGATGTTAAGGCTGTCAATCACTTCCCGAAGCAGAACCGGCTGGTGGTAACTGCTAGTCTCTTCTTCATTATGCTTATTCATCGGCTTTTTTTCAATCCCTCAAGGGACCTGCTGAACTCGAAGCCCTGCCCATCACCTCCTGGGCAAGTGTGCTGAACGATTCAGATGAAAATGATTCAAAGAACTGTTGATACTGTTTTTTGTCCCAGATCTCCAGTTTGTTGACTGCTGATACCAGAACAATGTCTTTTTCCAAACCTGCATGCTCTTTCAGGTTCTGTGGAATTAATAACCTGCCTGCTGAATCTGCCTCCGTAATGATTGCACCGTTTAAAAAATATCTTCTGAATTCTCTAACTTTCGGATCAAAATCGTTCAACTTGCTGATCTCGCTAAATATCGGTTCCCAACTTTTAATCGGGTATAATGTCAGGCACTTCTCAAATCCCCTGTTAATCACAAACCGCTCCGCCTCTTCCCTGGGTAACTGCTTTTTAAATCCTGCGGGTAAAAGAAATCTTCCTTTCGCGTCCATCGTAGCCTCATATTCTCCAAGGAAACCTATCATTTACAAGCATTTAGCAACTACATACACCATTTACCACAAAATAACACTTTTTCCCACTTTTGAAAACCTTTTTGATTTTTTATATTTGTCCACAGATTAATCAATAGTAACCTGATTATTAATCAATGATTTAGAATGACTTTTGACGATTGTTTCAAAATTTTAATGTGCATAGGCTGTGAATACCAGTGGATAACCTGTGGATAAACTAAAGTATTGAGGATCATGAGCCAGATTAATCCAAGAAAACTTCGCATAAGTGATTTTTTTTATTTTCTTCCAGAAGATAAAATAGCGCAATTTCCAAAAGACAAAAGAGACGATTCGAAGCTGCTGATTTATCGTAAAGGAGTCATTTCGGAGTCCAATTATTCCCTATTGCCGGTATATCTTCCCACGGGATGCCGGTTGACTTTTAATAACACCCGTGTTATTCAAGCCCGGCTACTTTTTCAAAAGCCAACAGGTGCCATGATTGAGATCTTTCTGCTAGTGCCGGAAAATGAAAAGGAAGGACTTGACCCCGCCATCAATGCAAAGGGTAAATCAAGCTGGAAATGCCTGATTGGCGGTGCCGGTAAATGGAAGTCTGGCCAGCTGATGTCCATGACCAGGAAGATTGCTGGGCAGAAAATACACTTACATGCCGAAATTACAGGTAAGAATTCCAAAAATTTTACGGTTGAATTTACCTGGCAACCCGAATCACTTTCGTTTTCGGAGTTACTTCGCCATACGGGAAATATTCCCATTCCCCCCTATCTGAAAAGAAATGCTGATCTGAAAGACAAGGAGCGCTATCAGACCATTTATGCGGCAAAGGAAGGCTCGGTTGCCGCACCTACCGCGGGTTTGCACTTTACTGATGAATTGATGACCAATCTTTCAGCGAAACAAATCGAGGTTTCTTACCTCACCCTTCATGTTGGCGCCGGTACATTTCTTCCTGTAAAATCAGATTTGATGGAAGGACATTCCATGCATGGCGAATTTTTAGATGTTGACCGTAGAACGATCGGGGAGCTGATCCTATCTGCGGGAAAGATCTTCGCCGTAGGCACTACCTCACTTCGTACGATAGAGAGTCTTTACTGGATGGGGGTAAAAGCGGCAAAAAACCCTGAGATAAGTGTTGAAGAAATCTGGATCAGGCAGTGGGAGATTTATGATGAATCCTCCATAGGCCATCCCGAAGTTTCGTTGGCGCTGCAGGCGCTGCTTAATTGGATGGAAAAAAATGCCCTTGAAAGAATGATGACAAAAACGGAGATCCTGATCGCGCCGCCTTACAAAACAAAAATGATCAGGGGATTGATTACAAATTTTCACCAGCCGAATTCAACCCTGCTGCTGCTTGTGGCCGCCGTTATTGGCGAAGACTGGAAACAGGTATATGACTATGCACTCAATAATGAATTTCGTTTTTTGAGTTATGGAGATGGATGCCTGCTTTACACAGATTAGGCTTTTGGAAATGGCATATCAATGATAAAAGTCGTTCCCCTGCCTAGCAGACTCTCCACCTTAATCTTGCCATGATGGGCGTCCACAATATTTTTTACATAGGAAAGGCCAAGGCCGAAACCTTTTACGTTGTGAATATTGCCAGTATGTGCGCGATAGAATTTTTCAAAGATCCGCTTCACTGTTTCTTTGGTCATTCCAATTCCGTTGTCCTCTATCCTGATGGTAATTTTTGAAGCAGAAGAAGTTGTACTAATGCGGATCTGCATGCCTTCGTTTGAATATTTTACGGCATTGTCGACCAGGTTATTTATCAGGTTGGTAAAATGAACCTCGTCGGCACTTACCAGGTCGTTCTTCGCATGGAGATCAAGCCCGATAAATCCGTTTTTTTCCGCGAGTTGAAGGGTGAAATTTTCAAGCACCTTATGAATGATTTCATGAACGTGAACAGGTTTCAGGTTAAGTTGTAACTCCTGCCGGTCGGTAAGTGCCGCTTGTAGGATGGTTTCTACCTGTTTGTTCATTCGCTTGTTCTCTTCTTTGATTATGGCAGAGAAATAGGCGAGTTTTTCCCTGTTCTGAAGTACTTTTTCAGTTCTCAACGCATCAACGGCTAATGAGATGGTGGCCAGCGGCGTCTTAAACTCATGCGTCATGTTATTGATAAAATCATTTTTTATTTCGCTCAGTTTTTTCTGCCTCAACAGAGCGTTAAGGGTAACATAAAATGCGGCAAGCAAAATCAGGGTGAAAAGAATCGCACCGGCGATCATCCACCTCAGCTGGCTGAAAACGATCCGTTTCAAATTGGGAACAACTACAACAAGTGTCTCGTCCGGAATCAGTCCTTCATACTTGCTTCCGCTGGGTGCCTGGATCGGGTAGAAGAAAGGGAAATGCCCGGTTGAGTCTTCGTAAACACGCTGGAAGCCTTTTGACTGCATTTCATAACCCATCAGTGAAGAGGAGTTCAGTATAGCAAATTCGAATTTCGTATCCTTCAACCCGTGTTTGTTAAATGAAGTGCGAAGTCGTTCATTGATCTCAAAATCGGTAAATCTGGAACTTACCGTGCTGGCCTTCATAAATTCATTGACCAGTTGATCAGAAGGCCAGCTAAAAACCGGCTTCATGCTGGTGCTTTTCAAATTCGGAAAGGTGGTGGCAGATTCATTCATCAGTTGTTCTCCAAATTCATGAATCGAAATGGTCACATGCATGGAGAGTTCCTCTTCTTTATTCTCAAGCATTGAATTAAACCAGGAGACCTGTATGAGGATGATACCGATAAGTGAAAGCGTGATCAGTAGGATAATAATAGGGAAAATTTTTTTCACTAGGCAGCCAGTTTTTATTAATCATCTCGCAGGCCTGGGCCTGCAGACTTGGACAATTATTAAAAGGAACGGTTACAAAAGTACATATCTGCCCCCGGGGAAAGGAGCGATGGTTGCTTCCGAACTAAAGTTTAACGAAGTTTTGCAAAAGATCGGGATTGTTCGCACTGTCAACAAAAGATTTTCTTTTGTTACTTAAAAGAGTAATTTAGAAATGATATTATCCCGCTACACAGGCAGCATAAAACGCAGGTAAGAAAAATTAATCCTCATGGTGGCACCGGCTCCGGGAGTTTTGTTGATAGCAGATCCATTCTTGAAAGATCCCAATTTCAAGCGAACTGTTGTGTTTCTATGCGAGCACCAGGATGAGGGCAGTTTCGGCTTTGTACTAAACAGACAGTATCAATATATGCTGGCTGACCTGGTGAACGGTTTGGAAGACCTCGCTATTCCTGTATTCTATGGCGGGCCGGTTCAGATCGACACAGTGCATTTTCTTCACCAGGATCCCGAAAGGATCCCGGGCGGATTTAAAGTGGTCGATGATATTTATTGGGGGGGAAATTTCGAAACTGCGATTGCGCTTATCCGTGCGGGTGAGCTAGATCTTGCGAAGATCAGGTTTTACGTAGGCTACTCGGGATGGAGCAAAGGCCAACTGGTCGAAGAAATGAAAGAAAAATCCTGGCTAACAGTGGCTGCCACCCGAAAACTCATTTTCCAAAAAGACAGCAACGAAATCTGGAAACTTGCGCTCAGGCTGATGGGTGGTGAATATGAGATGATGATCAATTATCCAATTGATCCGAGGTTAAATTAAAAAAGCCCACCTCACAAAGAGATGGGCACAGCCTTTACCAGGATAATGGAAAAGTATAACAGGTTTTAATCGTTCCTTTTTAAATAGATGCGGCCCCTTCTACCAGAACAGTCACCTTGTTGTGAAGTACTTCCACAAAACCACCCTGGATAGTGAAAAAAGAAGTGTTTGACATTTGCTTGTCCTTAAGGATCTTTAGCCTGCCGGATTTCAAAGAAGCCACCAGGGGCGCATGTTTTTCAAGTACTTCAAACATCCCATCCTCACCAGGAAGCTGAACACCATACACGCTTCCGCTATAGACCTTTCTTTCCGGGGTTAAAATTTCTAGATTCATACCGATTGTTCTATTCTCCTTGATTTACTATTAACCCTGGGCCTGAGCGATAAGTTTCTTACCCTTTTCCATTGCATCTTCCAGTGTTCCCACCAGGTTAAATGCAGCTTCAGGATATTCATCTACTTCGCCGTCCATAATTGAATTGAAAGCTCGTATGGTATCTTCAATATTTACAAATACGCCTTTTAGGCCGGTAAACTGTTCCGCAACAAAGAATGGCTGCGAAAGGAAACGCTGCACTTTTCTTGCGCGACCCACCGTTAATTTATCCTCGTCACTTAGTTCATCAAGGCCGAGGATCGCAATAATATCTTGTAGTTCCTTGTACCTCTGTAGAATTAGCTTTACCCTGTTTGCACAGTCGTAATGCGCATCTCCCACGATAACCGCGGTAAGTATTCTCGAAGTCGAATCAAGGGGATCTACCGCAGGGTAAATACCAAGATCGGCGATCTTACGACTCAGAACCGTCGTCGCATCCAGGTGAGCAAATGTGGTTGCCGGAGCCGGATCGGTAAGGTCATCAGCAGGAACGTAAACGGCCTGCACGGAAGTGATCGAACCATTTTTTGTCGATGTGATCCTTTCCTGCATCAATCCCATTTCCGTGGCCAATGTTGGCTGATATCCCACAGCTGAAGGCATACGACCCAGAAGGGCCGAAACTTCAGAACCCGCCTGCGTGAAACGGAAGATATTATCAACAAAGAACAGGATATCCCTGCCTCCCTGTGAAGAACCATCACCATCGCGATAGTATTCAGCAATGGTCAGTCCGCTAAGGGCAACCCTTGCGCGAGCTCCGGGAGGTTCATTCATTTGTCCGAAAACGAAGGTGGCTTTTGATTCTTTCAATTCATCCATATTAACCTTTTCCAGGTCCCATCCACCTTCTTCCATGCTGTGCCTGAACGCATCACCATAATTCATGATGCCTGCTTCAATCATCTCACGCATCAAATCGTTTCCTTCACGGGTGCGTTCCCCTACTCCCGCAAATACAGACAGACCACCATGGCCTTTAGCGATATTATTGATAAGCTCCTGAATCAATACTGTTTTTCCCACTCCTGCACCACCAAACAACCCGATCTTACCGCCTTTTGCATAAGGCTCGATCAGGTCAATGACTTTAATTCCGGTAAAAAGAATTTCCGAGGCAGTACTCAGATTTTCAAATAATGGTGGTTTATTGTGGATAGGACGTCCGTTGCTTTTGTCAATTGCAGGAAGTCCATCAATCGGGTCCCCTGTTACATTGAACAGGCGTCCTTTGATTCCTTCACCGATTGGCATTGCGATACCCTTTCCTGTATCGAAAACCGGGGTGCCTCTTACCATTCCTTCGGTTCCGTCCATCGCGATGCAGCGAACGCTGTCTTCCCCGAGGTGCTGCTGCACTTCAAGTACCAGTGTATCACCATTTTCACGTTTTAACTCAAGCGCATTATAGATTTCCGGTAATTTACCTTCAAAGTGAACGTCAACTACAGCCCCGATAACCTGTTTAACCTTACCTGTATTCGGCATAGATCGAATGTATTTTTGTGAGGGTTGTTAATTTTGCGGCAAAGGTAAGGGAACACTCGGGAAAAATTATGATCCCCGGGAATCTACTTAATTCTTTTTTTACCCACGAAACGTATGACAGAAGATATTTTTTTTAGAAGGCCTGAAGGTTTGGCCAATCTAAGAACGCCAGGCATCACCTGCCCAACGGCTTTCCTAACGAAGAAGTGGTTGATAACTCCTTTTCCGGCGTTAAGGGCAAAAGAGCTTACTTTCCCACTGAGAAAAGAGGGAATAACACTATCTATACCTGAATAAAATAATTCTCCCGGAACCTCCTGCATTTTTAACCTGATCTGCTGCTCTTTGTCTTTAATCCTGAGTCGGGTAGCCTGCTGATGCAGTTTTAATTCCTCAAGTGTAGATATGGAAGCGGAAATTTTAGAGTTCATGATCGGATTTCTCAAACAAGATACTAATTACTTTATTGGTTACCAGTGGATAGATCTTTGTTTTTCTCAGCAATAAAATCAAAACAGCAATCAACAAATAAAGCACGGCCATAATTCCAAGTCCGAGATACCAGTTGGCGGTCTGCTGATAAACAAAATAAACACCCATAAGGCTTAAAAAGAACAGCCCGAATATAAGCAGCAGGCTTACGATTATACCCGTAAACAGAACTGCTGACATCCGCGCTGCCTTTTCTGCACCTTCTAACTTAATGAGGGTCAGCCGTTCCTGAACATACTCCTCACCAAGTTGTTTCACATCACGAAAAAAACCCTGTTTTTCGATATTCATTAATTTGTATAGCTTTTTACAAATTTGCCAGCCTTCTTTTCAAGCTTTCCAATATATTCCTTCCCTTCACTTAGCCTGTCCTCGAATTTGCTCAACGCTTTTTTAAGATCCTTTTCAGCTTTGCCGGAAGCATCTTTGATGTCTTCAATAACTTTCTTTCCCTGATCCGTATTCGCGAGAAGTGCGAGGGCGACGCCTGCTGCGGCTCCGATCAAAAGCCCAGTAACAAGTTTGGAATTGCTTTTCATATTGTATTTATTTTCTGTTAGTGTTGCACATAGGATGCCAATCTGAAAAGGTACGAATCTTATAGCTTTGCTTAAAAGCGGCCGGCCGGCTGTGATCAGCTATATTTTCGACCGCAAATAAACGCACATGCAACTATTCGAAGTAAATGACAGAAAGTCAGCAAAAGATTTCCTGCTGATAAACGTGCTAATAAACAAGGGCGACAGAAATTACATCAGGCCGCTGGATAAGGATATAAATGATGTTTTTGACAAAGAAAAAAATAAAACCTTTCGTCATGGTGACGTTACACGTTGGTTATTAAGGGATAACGACGGCAAACTCATCGGCCGGATTGCGGCTTTCACCAATAAAAAATACAAAAACAAGGGAGACGATGTGTCCATAGGGGGAATTGGTTTTTTTGATTGCATTAACAGCCAGGAGGCGGCAGACATACTCTTCAATGTGGCCAAACACTGGTTGATGCAAAAGGGCATGGAAGCCATGGATGGCCCCATAAATTTCGGAGAACGTGATCGCTGGTGGGGCTTGCTGGTAGAAGGTTTCGACCCGCCGGTCTATTGCCTGAATTATAATCCGCCCTATTACAGACAGCTATTCGAAACTTTTGGATTCCGCTGTTTCTTCAACCAGATCTGTTTTGCGAGAAATGTTCAGGGCGATCTCAAACCAAAATTTTTTGAACGGCACGCCCGTTTCTTTAACGACCCGGATTACAGTGCCTCATATATAAATAAAAATCAGCTTGGTAAATATGCAGAATATTTCACGGAGGTATACAACAAGGCTTGGTCCGGCCATGGCGGATTGAAGGAAATGAACAGACAGGTTGTGCTCAAGATGTTTGAAAGCATGAAGCCGGTAATGGATGAAAAAGTGATCTGGTTCGCTTTCCACAAGGAAAGGCCCATTGCTATGTGGATAAATTTACCCGACCTGAACCAGTGGTTTAAAAGACTCAATGGACAATTCAACCTGATTGCCAAACTGAAATTTCTGTGGCTCAAGACTTTTACCACCCCTGACAAGTTTACAGGGATTGTTTTTGGAATAGTGCCTGAATATCAGGGAACAGGCATCGATTCTTTTATGATCGTGGAAGGTGCCAAAGTGATCCAGCACAAATTAGCCTACCAGGTTTTTGAAATGCAATGGATAGGTGATTTTAATCCGAAAATGATCAATATCGGGGAAAGTCTGGACACATATCGCAGTCGAACCCTTACCACATACCGCTATCTTTTTGACAGGACGAAAGAATTTCACAGGCATCCCATACTTGGTTAGGTGGCTACATACCGATGGTACGCAACCTGGGAAACGATTCGAATTGTTTAGTTAACTTTGGCAACGGCTATGGATAAATTCATCGTTTCAGCAAGGAAATACAGGCCTCAAAACTTCTCAACTGTAGTTGGACAGGAGCACATCACGACCACTTTAAAGAACGCCATTCGCAATAATCAGCTGGCTCATGCCTTTCTTTTTTGCGGCCCAAGAGGTGTGGGCAAAACCACCTGTGCCAGGATCCTGGCAAAAACAATCAATTGTGAGAATCTCACGAAATCCGGTGAAGCCTGTAATGAATGCCACAGCTGTGTTTCTTTTAATGAAGGAACCTCACTCAGTATTCATGAACTGGATGCGGCCAGTAACAACAGCGTCGATGATATTCGCTCACTGGTAGAACAGGTAAGGATTGCGCCACCACAGACTGGGAAATACAAGGTGTATATAATAGATGAGGTGCATATGCTCACCACAGCAGCGTTCAATGCATTTTTAAAAACCCTGGAAGAGCCACCGTCTTACGCAATCTTTATTTTGGCCACCACGGAAAAACACAAAATTCTTCCAACCATACTCTCGCGTTGCCAGATCTTCGACTTTAAACGCATAACCACAAACGATACCGTTTCACACCTGCTGGAGATTTGTGAAAAAGAAGAAATAATAGCGGAAAAACCTGCCTTGCACCTGATCGCACAGAAAAGCGAAGGATGCATGCGCGATGCCCTCAGTATTTTGGACAAGATCGTGAGTTTAACCAATGGCAAACTAACCTACCAGAATAGCCTTGAACATCTTAATATTCTTGATGCCGATTATTATTTCAAGATGCTTGCCTGCATGCAAGCACAGGATCTGGCGGGCGCCTTGCTTTTATACGATGACATTGATCGAAAGGGTTTCGAAGGAGACATCGTTATCAATGGATTTATAGAGTTTCTTCGTAACCTGCTGATCTGCCAGGATACGAAGGTTGCCTCCCTGCTGGAAGTAGTGGAAACTTTTAAAAAGAGATACCACGAGGAAGCGGCAAAAGTTTCCATTTCCTATATCATTAGCAGCCTGAATATCCTGAACGAATTCGAGATCAATTATAGATCTGCAAGAAATAAAAAATTGCATGTGGAACTCTGCCTGATCAAGTTGTGCTATTTGAAACAGGCGCTCGAACTAAGCAGCAATGACACAGGTGTTGGTAAAAAAAAACAGGTTGATGGTTTAAAACCATTGGCTTTTCGCATATTGGCGCCGATGGAAGTGAGAGAGGGTAAAAATCCTGCAGTGCCGCCAGATGACGAAGAGCCGAAGCTGATCATTGAAGCTCTTCCTGTTGTTGAACAAAAAAAAATAAACGGGCCTGAGCCGGTAGTGGCTGCCCCAACACGCATTACAGCGTTAAACAAGATTCGTAAACAGTATTCCAACGCCAATGAGAACGCGGTTCAGCAGCTGCCGGTCGTCCTGGAGACTGAAGAACTTTCGAAATCCTGGTCCGCATTTTCCCGGCAATTAAAAGATGCAAAAAATCCAGCTTACCAAAGTTTTGAAAGGGCCAGTTTACGCCTGATAAATGATAATAATTTTGAAGTGGTTTGTGGAAACAATCTTGAACTGAAATTTATTGATCAGCAAAGGATCAGCCTTTACGAACATTTACAATCCTGGTTTAATAATAAATCGGTTTCATACAATATTAAAATCGATGAGCAGGTTGTGAACGAGTCATACACAGAAGACATTCCGCTTAATTCGCGTCAGCAGTTTCAGAAAATGATAGAGCAATACCCGCTCGTCCAAGAGTTAAAAGACAGACTGAGACTGGAACTTGACTACTAATTCGTTTACGTTTTAACCTAATTATGTTAAGGTTATCCTGATGTTAAGTCTATTGAACAGGCTCACCTTAATGTGAATTTCGCTACTTATTTATGAACCCTGTAACATCTTCCCAGATCTTCGAGACCAGCAACAAATATCGCTGGATGCGCGTGAAGTGGGCTTCGAGAATCTTGTTTTTCATTGCAATACTTGCTATCGTAATACTTGTTATAACACTACAGCGAGGATTTACCCCTGCCCTGCCGCATGTAAAAAGTACATTCTTTAAAAAGTCGCTGGATAGTTCCCACAATTTTATATACAAGAATAGTGAGATCGCTCGAAAATACAAGGGCTTCAGAAATTATTTTACTGAAGCAAAGCCCTACCCCCGCGGGCAGTTTAATCCTGCTTTACTGAAGCCGGAAGACGTTCGTCACGGTTATCATCACACGAACAAACACCAGGATTCTGCTTTTAATTCTTTCAATAAATTTCCTGCGGGCATCAGGTCGGCGTTTTATGTTTCCTGGGATCCTCAATCGTTTTATTCGCTGCGCCGAAATATTTCAAAACTTAACCTGGTGATCCCCGAATGGTTGTTTATCGATTCGAAGGCAGACACAGTAAAAGTTCAAAAAGACGACAGGGCTTATGAAGTGATGAAGAAATCAGGGGTAAGCATCATGCCGATTCTGTCAAATAATGAGGGAGAAATATTTCACGGTGATGCAGTGAAAAGAATAATCAACGACAAGGCAAAACGCGAGCGGCTAATCCGGGACGTTACGAATGAATTATTAAAGAATAAATTCGTTGGCGTTAATGTCGATTTCGAAGAGTTACAACAAACCGACGATACTGCTCTTCTCAACTTTATCAAAGAATTTTCAGATACGCTCCACAGTCATGGATTGCTGCTAACCATGGACGTTATACCATTTAACGACGACTACGATTATAAAGCGTTGTCGCAGTACACTGACTATCTTTTTGTGATGGCCTATGATGAGTTTTCCAGTGAAACGGCCCCCGGACCGATCTGCGATCAGAAATGGATCCAGGCGGCAATTGATGACGCGGTCAAAAAAATTCCCACCTCAAAATTAATCCTGGCTCTTGCGGGATATGGTGGTTATGACTGGCCAAAAGGGTCAAGTGCTGAAAGTGTAACCTATCAAAAAGTGCTCAATATTGCGCGGGATGAAGGGGGGACAATTAAATTTAATAACGACACTTATAATCTCGACTTCACCTACAACGACGATAATAATGTTCCGCACCAGGTTTATTTTACGGATGCTGCCACGGCCTTCAACAGCATGCGTTTCGCTACCGAGTATGGACTGGCCGGAGTTGCGCTTTGGAGGCTGGGTGCGGAAGACAGCAGGATCTGGGATTTCTATTATAAAAACATGACGAAGGATTCCCTGAAGACTTTTGATTTTAAAGCCTTCACCAGTGTAGAATCTGCCAATGATGTGGATTATAGTGGCGACGGCGAAGTGCTCGATATAATCTCGAAACCCACAGACGGGAAGATCACGCCTGAAGTTGATAGGGATGAAATGCTTATCAGTGAAGAATCTTATGACACTCTGCCTTCCATGTTTATCGTTCAGAAATACGGCAAAGCGAGTCCTAAAAAACTGATTCTCACATTTGACGATGGCCCTGATCCAACCTATACGCCGCAGATCCTTGACATCCTTTCAAAGGAACATGTGCCTGCCTGCTTTTTCGTGATAGGAATCAATGCGGAGAATAATATTCCCCTGGTAAAAAGAATTTACAGGGAAGGTCATGAAATTGGCAACCACACTTTCACGCATCCCAATATAGCTGAGATCAGCACCCGGCGGGCCCTTATTGAGCTGGAAGCTACCCGGTTGCTGATCGAATGCATCACCGGTCACTCTACCATCTTGTTCAGGGCCCCTTTTAATGCGGATGCGGAACCTGAGACAATGGAGGAACTCTTACCGGTGGCCCTTGCACGTACAAAAAATTACCTCGACATCGGGGAATCTATTGATCCCGAGGATTGGGAGATAGGCGTAAGTGCCGACACCATCGTCGCCCGCGTGATCAGGCGCAAAGAAGAATTGACGGCTGGTGGACAGGGCGGAAACATCATCCTCCTCCACGATGCTGGTGGCAACGGCCGGGCAGAAACAGTAAAGGCTCTTCCACGCATCATCGCCTATTACAAAAGTCGCGGGTATACTTTTACCACGGTTGCCGATATCCTTCAAAAAAAACGGGACGACCTGATGCCAGAGGTTCCCCGCGGATCAGGCTACTATCTTATCCAACTAAATTATTTTCTTGCCATATCCGGATACTGGGGTGGGCAATTTCTGTTCTCCCTGTTCATCGTTTTTATCATTCTGTCACTCGCCAGGATCCTTTTCCTTGCATTTTTTGCTTCCAAACAACAGATCAAAGAAAAAAAAGCTGATCGGTTTTTTGCGGCCATCCCACCATCGGAATTGAAAAAACCTTTTGTAAGTATTATTGTTCCGGCCTACAATGAAGAGTTAAATGCCGTGTCTTCCCTGCAAAACCTGCTGATGACCGACTACCCCAATTTCAATGTAATTTTTGTGGATGATGGCAGCAAGGACACCACATTCGTTAAGGTACAGGAAGCCTTTACACATGATCCCCGCGTGCAGATTTTTACAAAACCCAATGGCGGCAAAGCATCGGCACTGAACTTTGGCATCAGTAAATCAACCGCAGAATTTTTGATCTGTATAGATGCGGACACGAGATTATTGCCTGATGCAGTTTCATGGATGATGCTGCATTTCAACGATCCGCTAACGGGTGCTGTTGCAGGAAATGTAAAAGTGGGAAACGAGGTCAATATGCTCACCCGCTGGCAGTCGATCGAATACATCAGCAGTCAGAATTTCGACAGGAAGGCTTTTGCGGCCCTCAACGCGATAACCGTTGTTCCGGGAGCGATCGGGGCATTCAGGAAAGTTGCGCTGGTTGAAGCCGGTGGATTTACCACAGACACACTTGCCGAGGATTGCGATCTTACCATCAGGATCCTCCGTTGCGGATACCTGGTGAAAAATGAGAGCAAAGCGATCGCGCTTACCGAGTCACCCGAAACGCTGAAGATGTTTATCAAACAAAGGTTCCGCTGGAATTTCGGGGTAATGCAAACGTTCTGGAAACACCGGGACGCTCTCTTTAACTCGAAATACAAAAATCTTGGCTGGATAGCCCTTCCCAATATTTTGATTTACCAATATATCATACCCCTGGTAATTCCCCTTGCCGACTTCTTTATGTTGATAGGCATATTAACCGGAAATGCCGGGAGGATCGGCTGGTATTACCTGCTGTTTATGCTCGTTGATGTGGCTGTGGCGTTGCTGGCTTTTAGTTTCGAAAAAGAAAGTAAAATGAAATTGATCTGGTTAATTCCTCAGCGGCTGGTTTGGAGATGGCTGATGTGGTCGGTGTTATTTAAATCGTTCAGGAAAGCCATTAAAGGTGAATTGCAGAACTGGGGTGTGTTGAAAAGAACAGGAAACGTTCGCAATAAACTGCAGCCCGCCGGCTGATATCTTCAGACTGGTATCGGCAATGATGAGTAGCGACCGGCAGCGAGAATTAAAATCAGCCGCGGAGAATTGTTTCAACTCTTCGTTGAAAAGAAATACTACCTCTCCCTGATACGCCAAAAAAAGCCGCTCATCGAGCGGCTTTTATCTTAGGGTTTTGTAGTTTTCTTTTTATCTGCCTGATTATTCTTGTATCGCATATCGGGTGTGCCGTCCTTTTTCTTCGGGCCAACTACCGGTTCAGTCATTTTATTTTCTTTATACCTTTTATCAGGACTACCATCTTTTTTCATCATTGGTTTCCTCGTGGTATCCCTGGCTGTTTTAGTCGTAGTGGTAACCGGCTTTGTCTGGGCAGTTACGAATGATGCTGTTCCCAGAAATAACGAAAGAGCAAGCAGAATTTTTTTCATGACAATGACGAGTTTAGATTTAGATTAATTAAATGTAAGATGAGTCACTGAAATCTAAGACCGAAATAAAATCGGCGACTTAACCAGTAGTTAACGAACTTGTCATATAAAGCCAGGACCGTAACCCCTGAGAATGGATTTTCAGACGACCGTAACCGTTAGACAACTGCGACTTAACCGCCGCTTAACACGATTGGGAATCTTTGTTAACGTAAATATTTGCACTTTTGACAGTCTACATTAAGTCTAATATGCGTTCAGCCACTCTGAAATGGATCGTTTTGCTTTCAACTATCGTAGTGGCTCTCATCATAGTCGTACAGTTATACTGGCTGAACCAGCTTTACTCACACGACCAGAAACAATTTGACACCAATACCCTGAAAGCTGTTCGGGTATTATTTGATGATATGCAGTTGTCTAATAATCCTGAAATCGATCTCAAAAAAAGGGTCAACCATCCCGATCCCAATACATTTTATGTAAGGGTAGATAAAATTCCTCAGAAAGAATCACTGCTGCATTTTGTTGGAAATGAATTTCTCGATTTTGGTGTACTGGCCGATTGTTGGGTGGCATTGCACGATGGAAATACGGTATTATTTTCAAAATATATTCCGGGTGCCGCATCACAGAAACTTGTTTTTGAAGGTACTGAACCGGTGCTTACCCCAAAAGGATATGCTTATATCCATCTGTATTTTCCTCACAGGGAAAAATTTATCATCGGCGAACTCACCTCATGGATAATTGGTGCTGTTGTGCTTGTAGTGATCCTCATCTGTTTTGCAGCGAGTTTGTTTTTCCTGTACAAACAGAAAACACTGAATGAAATTCAGAAAGACTTCGTGAATAATTTCACTCACGAATTTAAAACTCCATTGGCGGTAATGAAAATTGCGTCCGATGTAATGATCAATCCTGCGATCGCGCAGCAGCCTGAGCGCTTGCTAAAATATAGCCTGATCATAAAAGAACAGACGGAACATCTTCAACACCAGGTTGAA
>JBDTEB010000459.1:0-3578 GCA_039922795.1 Chitinophagaceae bacterium | reverse complement strand
GAATGATCTATCTCGAGTGCATAGCTGGAACTCAGTTTCAATTCATTCTCATTTATTAACAGGTAAAGCGCGCCAACTTCGCTGCGGGTATAATTGCATACGAAATTCAGGATGTTGTCAGTAAGTTCGTCTACTGCCTGCTGACCCAGCATTTTTTCACTCAGGTGATTCAGGCCCGCCTGGATCCATTCCTTGTCTGATAAAGCACCAAAAGAGAACTGCAGGGATTCTGCCATATTATTTATAGAATCGCCGAGGCTACCCAGCGAATCCCTGGTTTCATCAGTGATTCTTACTGAATAATTTTTTGACGAAATCTTGTCCGCCACACCTTCAATGACGGCGATACGCCTTGATGTTTCTTCCTCTGTCTTCCGAAGATTAATTTCCAACAAAAGCCTTTTCCTGAAGTCATTTCGTACTCTGTAAAAAAAAATCACCGTGATGAGTATGGCAAAAAATGCGGCAAAAACAATAAGGATACGGGAGTATTTTTTTAAAGACGTTAATGTTGCATCTCTTTTTGCCAGGGAGTTTTTTTCGCTGACGATAATTTTGTCGACGATGATCCTCGCCTCATCCATCTGTTGTTTACCTGCACGCATCATGGGCAGGGTGATTGCCTCCCCACGTTTTTTTCTTTCGATCACGTCATCAATGATGCGAATGCGCCTTGTTATTACCTCTTTCAGGTCTAGCGCGAGAATCCTGATATGTTGGTCGGCAGTTAAATCCAATACTTTAGATAGTGAACTCATTGCGGAATCATAGGCCCCATTGTAGGGTTTTAGAAATTCTTCCTCCTGGGTTATCAGGTAGCCGCGCTGACCGGTTTCCGCATCTTTTAAATAGGAGAAGGTATTTCCGACATGGGAAATAATCATGTTCGTACGGTCGACCACATCTGCACTTTTCAACAATTCGTTGATGCTGATGATGGACGCGGCAGTGCTGATGATAAGGATGAACAGGGAAAGCCCAAAACCAATCGAGAGATTACGCTTGAAATGTCGACTCATTGATGTGGTGTTTTCACTGGCTTTGATGCTCGATCGGAAGTATAATGATAAAAGTGGCACCTGCCCCTTCCTGACTTTCGGCCGTGATTATGCCATCATGTTTTTCGATGATTTTTTTCACAATGGCCAGGCCGATTCCTGTGCCTTCATATTTTGTTCTGGAATGAAGTCTTTGAAAAATGGTAAATATTCTGTCGAGATAGATCTCGTTAAACCCGATACCATTATCTCTGACACTTATTCTGCAATAGGCACCGTGCTCTGATTTGGGGCTGGCAAAGTCTTTCCTGTCGCAGCGGCAGGCGCTGACCTCAATTACAGGGTCAATACCAGGCCTGGAAAATTTCAGGGCATTGCTTAAAAGATTCTGAAATACCTGGCAGATCTGGCTGGGAACCAGGTCTATATTTGGAATACCTGAAATATTTACCACCGCATGTTTCTCCCGTACCTGCACTTCAAGTTCTGCCAGGCATTCGGTAATCAGCTTCTTTAGATCCGTATTTTCAAAAGATTCAGAGCCGCTGACCACAGAATAATTCAGCAGGTCCGTTATCAGGTTTGACATTCTCTCAGATGAATTAATTATCCTGTCAATATATTCTTTGGCCTCGGAGCCGGGAAGAATAAATTTATCCTTTACGATAGACGTAAATAATTGAATTTTTCTCAGTGGCTCCTTAAGATCATGGGAAGCAACGGAAGCAAATTGCTGCAGGTCCCTATTGGTAGATTCAAGTTCTTTGTTTATAATGCGAAGCTCGCGCGTTCTCTCTTCCACCTTTTTCTCAAGCACTTCATTGGCCATTTTCTGCTCATGGATGTCTGTAAGTATACCTACCCATTTTACCACTCTCTGTTCCGTTATTACCGGTGTAAGCATCATCAGATGATAGCGAAATTCATGATTGTCCAGTTTGCGGATGCGGATCTCTGCCACCACCGGCGCCTGCGTGTTGGCAGCAATTCTCCACCAGGATTCAAAACTGGTGTCTTTAGGATGGGTCTCGGGGTAAGAGAATTCATCAGCCGAATATTTATACCAGTACTCATTTACAAATTCAACATTGCCTTCTGCATAGGCAGAAAAAGCGATCTGTGGAATGGTCACCATTATAGATTCAAGGGTAGCCATACTGTTGGAAAGATTTTCCTCTGCCCGTTTTCTCGTCAGCACTTCTTCGCAAAGTGTTTCCGTGAGCTTTCTGAGTTCAACTGTTTTTTGATAGAGATGGGTAAAGGTTTTTATTTTAAGCAATAATATATCGGGATCGACGGGCTTGGTTACATAGTCAAGTCCGCCTGACTGGTATCCCTTCGTAATGAATTTTTTCTCGAGATGAACCGCAGACAGAAAGATGATGGGAATTTCGTTGGCTTTGCTGTTACCGGAAATCGCTTCGGCGACCTCATAGCCGTCCATTCCCGGCATTTGAACGTCGAGAATAATCAGGGAATAATCTTTTTTTAATATTTTCCTGAGCGCTTCTTCTCCAGATAATGCCGTGTCGACTTCAAACTTATTGACCTCTAAAAGCTTTCTCAGTGAAAACAAATTTTCCTGTTTGTCATCAACTATTAGGATCATGCTTAAATTTACGAAGGAGTAGCTAATTTAATTAAGGAAGAGCAGCGGCCTAAGTGTTTCTCCGCGGGAGCGTCAAATGGATTTCCGTATTTCTTAAAAGAATTCGGCACCTTGCTAGTACTGATTGCTTTTTTCTGACTTATTCATCATGGCGAAGATCTTGACATATTCAACCCCCATTTGGAAGATCTCTGTTTGAAGCATCGCGCAGTCAATAGAGTTATCATCGGCAGCTTCTGAAATAATTTCATTGGCCTTGTTGTTGATGTAAGTGGAATAATCTGAAAGGCCTTTGAATATTCCGAAATTACCGTCCTCATTTGGAGAAAACTTGCTAAAAAGATTCACATAGTTCTGGTAAGAATCCATAAGCAATCAAATTACTATATATGAAATTGTGATGATGTCTTATTTTTCCATGTTAAGTGCTATTACCTAAAAAACCGGAGATAAAATACTAACCAGATTTTCAGCAACCGGCCCTGTTTAAGAAATCCGATTTTTAATTGATCAAACCACTTTTCTTTCAGGAACAAATTTCCGGTTGGTATAATTGAGCAATGGTTGCTCTATAGTAAGATGGACGATGATACCGATGATGGCGGTTATTAACGCTATGGTGCAGAACAGCAGACTGGCATAAAAAGCATGCTCGTGAATCAGGCTGTAAGGCAATACACGCTCGCCCACCCTAAAAAGAACTTTAATCAGCAGGGTGTGCGTAAGATAAATTGAATAGGATGCGTTACCTAACAATAATAAAAGGGACATTTTTTTGCCGGAGAATTTTTGACTTTTATCAATGGTTGCACTTCCCCAAAGGGCCAGCACAGCACCACCGATAATAAACACATAGTTAAGACCCTCCCTTCCCAACTGGTGATTAAATACCTTTAAATAGATTGCGGCACCCACACCCAGAGAGCAAGCCAGAACGAGGAACAACGGAAGGGTGAGTTTCACTTTTTCAT
>JBDTEB010000458.1:0-4091 GCA_039922795.1 Chitinophagaceae bacterium | reverse complement strand
ATTTGTGAACGTGTAGGCATCAAACTGACGTGACCCTGTGGTAGCCGTGAGACCGGGATTGGCAGTTATAACACCACAGCTAGAGGCAACACCGGATCTTACAAGCCTGCCCGTCTGTTGTCCGGATACTACGGTATAACCCTGACCCGATGCAGGAACGGACCCGAGCACAGAACTGACGCCCGCCACGAATGGAAGGGAACCCACACGAATCGAAAATTGGAAAACTGCAGGCGCCGGGCCACCCTGGAAAGAAACCGAGAGGGTAAAATTAATAGTGGCGCCACAATTCAGACTTGAATTAAGCGCAATTACGAAGGGAGCAAGATTCTGAGCGCTGCCACTTTCCGGCACATTGGGATATGCCGATGTTGCCTGTAAAACAGTGACACCCGGATTGGTGGTGGATAATGTGCCCACAACGCTGGTTGCACCGACTTTTGAAAAATTATTCAATGAAAGAGTCAGGTTTCCGATTTCGCCCGGATCAAGGTTTCCGTTATCATTCCTGAATGAGCCTTCGGCGGCAGTAACAGAACCAAGGGAAACAGTAGCCTGGGCAACAGGGCTTAACAGCTGCATGGCCTGAAAAGCCTGTAGTATGCCGAAGCCGCTCACATTGTCAAAACCCGGAGATTCAATATCGGCAGTTGTTGTAGTTAGAATGGTTCTGATCTGCGAAACGGTTAAAGCGGGATTCGCAGACTTCAACAGTCCGGCAATAGCCCCGGCATGCGGAGCGGCCGCAGATGTTCCATAGAAAGTGGCGAGGCTGGGAACGGTTGTAGATACCCCGTCAGCTGCTGTTATATCCGGTTTGTTCCTGATCAAACCACCGTTCGTCTGGAAGAGGAAGTTACCGGGAGTGATCGGTGTTCCGTTACTGTTAAAGAAGATTTTTCTTGGACCGTCCGATGAAAAATCCTCCACCTGGTTTAATGCGGAGAAGGCTGCAGGAAAGGGGCCGGGTTTGGTAACCGAGCTGGCTGGAGCTGTGGCGGGGGTTGCGGCAACAGCGAATGCGCCTGCGGCTGAAGCGTGCCCATGCGTTTGCCCGTTTGTAGCGTATTTTAATTTGCCACGCGGGCTAGTGAGATGAAATGCCCGGGGCGCCGCATTGGCGGACTTAAATATCACCAGTCTGTCTCCGGCAGCAAATGCCGGTGGAGTGATTTCCTCATAGGGATTCTGTGATCCGTTCTGGATGTTTGTCGAAGAAGCTTTTACGACCCCGGTCGCGCTTACTAAAAACAGGTCATAATCGTTCGCGGAACTGCCGGGAGCATCTGCCCAATGCAGGGCGTAAAATGTTCCTGCGGCAATAATGGAATCGGAGGTAACCGGTACTGTGCTGCTTCCAAAATTATGAACGGATCCCAGTTTCGACGAACCCGGAAAAACGGTTGAACCAGCATCAGTAAAATCTGATTCATAAGCGCCTGCGGTATTTTTCGCGAGCGATCCTTCATTGCCTGCAGATCCAAAATATAAGGCACCACCTGCCGTGACCGTGTTTACAGCCTGTGCAATAATACCATCGTAAAACACGGGCTCGTTATCGTAAGAAATATCATCAATAATTACGTCGCAATTATTTGGAGCGTTGCGCAGAGCCAGTATGTTTGATGCAAAATTTGCCGGGCCGCCATAAGCCGTTGCAAAAAACAATTGTGCCTTTGGAGCCAGGTCATGAACGATCTGCATCATGGCACGGCCTTCATCTGAGCCCGAAGACTCCTGTACCACAGTAACAGGGGTTGCATTTCCAAGTGGATTACCAACTCCGGGGAGTTCGCCATTTGAGATATCTGCCGCTGCTCCGCCAAGGGAATTATAACTATCAGAAATTAATCCTATTCTTATTCCCTGCCCCGCATAGCCATATGTATTTCTGGCATCGTCAGCCCTGTGTGCCCTGTCACCCTGCGAATTCAGGAGGCCTGAAAATAATGGCGCAGGATTCTCTTTTCCCTTTAAATATTTTCGGATAACTTCCTGTATCCGTTTGGCGCGTTCTTCAAAACCCGCTTTCAAAACAGGAGCTGGTGTTTTTGGCGCAGGCACTTTAAATGTTCGACTGCCATTAATTCTGCCTTCCAGCTGCATCCTGGCAGCCGGCTCAATAAAAAATATTTCAGTAAAAGCCGCTAATTTTTCCACCATGCCGACACTAACACTCGCCCTGACGGCACCGAATTTCACAGATGAACTGATAATTCTGGCACCAATAAATTCCATGCGGGTAATTAAAGCATCCGTTACTTCGCCCTGGATATCCACCTCAAAATCACCTTTGCTGTCGGACTCCATTATGACGCTTTCGAGGTTGAGTCCCGCCGCCATTTTCTCGCCGCGTTTTTCTCTGACGAACTGCAGCAAACGCGAGTCTATCTTTTTTTGAACGCCGGTTCGGCTATTTTTTTCATTGAGCAGGAGTTGGATGTCCCGGGAGGTGCGGTCAGAAAATTGCGCCATCGCCTGATCAAAAAACGATAAGGCCAGTATCAGGCATAGGTATATTCTTACACGCATGGTGATTGTAATTTATTATTTGCGGGAAGGAAAATAGGGAGGATAAAAAAAGGATCTATTAAATATAGGAGAAAGCCGGTAGAAAACCGATTTCTTTTTTTATGATAAAAACCTGCTGGTTTGTTCCATTTGATATCATTCGATATGAATGAATTACCAGCAGGTTTTTTTCACCCTGACTAATAAACTCAACCGGCTTTTGTGTTTCGCAGGTTGCCGGAATAGAATTACCAGCCGGGATTTTGTGCCAGATTAACCGCCTTATTTAATTCGCTTTGCGGAAAAGGAAAGCGGTAATTTTTTTCGGTGAAATACCTTGTTTCTACCTGGAAGACCTGGTAAGTAAAAGTGCTGCCCGTCTTTATGATCTTCATTCCCGATACCGGTTTATTAAAATACAGTTCTCCCTGTTTCCATCTCCTCACATCAAAGAAACGGTGCTCTTCAAAACAAAGTTCAACTCTTCTCTCGTTCCTGATGCGTTCCCGCATTTGTACTTTTGTAAGCCCCAAAGGAAGATCGGAAATGGTGGCCCTTTTCCGGACGAGATTTACATTCGTATATACATCGGAAACAGGCCCCTGTGCTTCGTTTAAAGCCTCTGCATAGTTTAATAAAACTTCTGCGTAACGGAAATGAACCCATGGCCTTCTCACGTTGCTGGTAGAATTGACCGCCCAGTTTGCCGCATCGTACAAAAATTTGCGCATGTAGTATCCGGTCTTTGTGTTGTTGATGTTTGTTGGCACATTATCTTTTCCACCTTCAAAGGTCTCCACAACTTTTGGAGACTTGAATATTGACCCATTGAACATGATAAAAAGATTTAGTCGCGGATCCCTGTTGAGATAAGGATTTTTTGGATCATAGCCCGACGTTGGATCAGCGATGAGCTTTCCGTTTTTCATCTCAAAAGCATCCACCATTTCCTGCGTGGGGTTTGTACGTCCGCGGGCACCGTCATAACTGACGGGCGCATTCGCCGATTCAATGGAATTCACATTATCTGAAGAGGAATGAAAGATCACTTCGGCATTGTAGGCCTGTGAGGTGAAGTTCCAGATATTACCCAGATTCGCCGTGCTGAGCAACGCGTGTTTGTTCATGGCGATCACGGCCTTAGCGGCGTCTGCTGCCTTCTGCCACTTTGCAAGGTCATTAGAGGTATTATTCAACGGGCTGGCGGCATACAATAACGTGCGTGCTTTAAGGGCGAGTGCGGCGGTTTGTGAAGCACGCCCCTTGTCGCCGGTAGACTGGTCGCCAATGGAAGCCACGAGCTGAGCAGCGGCTGAATCACAATCCATAGAAATCTGGTTAACCACTTCATCATAGGAATTCTTCACCCGGTCCAGGGTATCTTTCGGACCAAATGCCCGGTTCCCTAATATGATGGCGCCGTATCTCTTAAAAAGTTCGAAGTGATAATAGGCCCTCAGGAAAAAAGCCTCGCCCCTGAGTTTTGGAATATCCGAAGCAGGGTTGATTTTGCTGGTCAAACTTTTCTCCAGGAAAAGATTCGATCGCCTGATGTAATTATACATGTTTGCGTACTGATC
>JBDTEB010000457.1:0-3260 GCA_039922795.1 Chitinophagaceae bacterium | reverse complement strand
GGTTTACCATGATGACGACGCGAGGGATGAATGTTTCCGCCGTTATGCGAGATCAGAAGATTCGTACATGGATCATTCCGACTTTTTAAAAAGCAATCAGCGCTATGCTTTTCTTTTTGCGCTGGATCCTACGGATTACGAGGGTTGGGCTTATGGTTTACGAAAAGCGGGTTACGCAACCAATATCAGGTATTCACAGATCCTGATCGCACTGATCAAAAATTATCACCTCGAAGATTATTCCCTGATTGCTCTTGGCAGGATGAACGAGTCGGATCATATGGTGGCAACTGCTTCAACCCCTGGCATTAGCAGAAATCAGCCGATAGCCATTATCCCAGATCTAAAAGAAGAATTACCAGAGGAAGCACCCGTTTACCCGGAATCTGATTTCCTCATAAACGGGACCAGGGTCATCTTCGCAAAGGCCAATACAGCCTGGCTTTCACTTGTTGAGAAGTATCGCATTTCCAAAAGTCGCCTGTGGGATTTTAATGATCTGGAAGTAGATGATGATGCGCTGATGAGCGAGCAACTCGTGTTCCTTGGTCGGAAAAGAAAAATCGGGGCCACCCCATTTCACACCGTCAAAAGAGGAGAAAACCTGTATGTGATCAGCCAGTCAGAGGGCATTAGATATGAAAGTCTGCTTCAGCTAAACCGCCTGAAAGGTGACCAGGAACCTGCTCAGGGCGTGCGACTTTATTTACAGGCTACCGCTCCGTCAAGGCCACTGCTGGCTTCCGAAAACAGGCAGGCCATTATTTCCAATCCCGGCCAGCTGAAGGGATATACACCCCCGGCTCCAACTCCGGCTCCGCAAACATTCGAGCAGTCTGCTCAACCCCTTTTTACCATGCATACGGTAGCGGAGAAAGAAACACTATACGGCATCAGCAAGAAATATGGTGTCAATGTGGATCAACTTGTTGAGTGGAACAAGCTCGACAGCCTCACCGTCAGAATCGGTCAGAGCCTGATCGTTGCAAAGAAGTGAGTTTCGCGATACGGCTGAGGCGCGAATACCAGAAATGCATAGAATTCCGTGAATCCTGCTCTATCTTTGGGCAGACCAACCTAAATTTATGGCAAACGTTCAGGTACACGACAAAGTCTTCGAACCATACCTTTCGGATAAACTGATCAGTTCAGCTATCGAAGGGATTGCCACCAGGATTAACGAGGATTACCAGGACAAAAAGCCGCTGTTCATTTCTATTTTAAATGGGTCATTCATGTTTGCCTCAGATCTTTTCAAGAGGCTTTCGATCGATGCCGAGATCTGTTTTATCAAACTCGCCTCTTACAAAGGAACAAAGTCAAGCGGGCAGGTAGTGACTGCTATCGGTCTTGATGTTGATCTCTTTGACCGGCATGTGGTAGTACTCGAAGATATTGTTGATACCGGCAAAACGCTGAACGTGTTCCTTCCACAACTTGGTCACCAGCAGCCAGCTTCCCTTAAAATTGCGGCTCTCCTGCACAAGCCCCACGCCAGCGTTTACCCTATACACATTGATTACCTCGGATTTTCTATTCCCAACAAGTTTGTTGTGGGCTACGGTCTGGATTATAACGGTTATGGACGAAATATTCCCGAGATTTATAAGTTACTGGGAGAAGAATAGCAGAGAACAGACCGTAGAGTAAGAAAACCGGTTTACAGTCAAGTAAATTGTTATTCATCATACATAGGTCCCGGCCAGAACAAAATGCTATCGAAACGATCCAGATTGAAAGCCATATGTTTTTTGCTCACGGCGTTTTTATGTAATTCCGGGAAAGCCCAGTATTACCTGAAGGGTGAAATTAAAGACGAGAAAAACAAACCGCTTTCCAACGTTAGAATGATCCTCAAATCTACGGGCTATGTTTATTATTCCGGCAGCTCCGGAGGGTTTGGAATTATGTCAACAAAAACTGCGGATTCTTTATTTCTTACGCTTGACGGTTATCAAAGCCAGTCTGTTCAGATCGAAAACAACCACTACGCATACATTACCCTGAAACTTCTCCAATCCGCAGGCAACGTTCAAAAGAACCGCCTTATCTCGTTTACCAAGGATTTGAAGATGGATGAAAAGGTCAATTGGTCCCTGGCCGGTGAAACGTATTCTAACCTGCTCGAGAATGATTTTGTTCGGGCAAAATCCTTTCCTGAAACAGGGTTCGCTCTAAGTATTGATAAGGCTTCCTACAGTAATATCCGGCGGTTTGTAAAGACGAATACCATCATTCCGCCCGATGCTGTTCGTATTGAAGAGATGCTGAATTATTTTAATTTCGAATACCTGGCACCGAAAGGTGACAGCGTGTTCAGCTTCCGGTCACTGCTCACCGATTGTCCCTGGAATTCACTCAATAAACTAATGATCCTGAAAGGGTGTGCAAAAAAAGTGAACCTTGATTCGGTGCCACCGAGCAATCTGGTATTTCTAATAGATATTTCCGGTTCAATGGATATGCCTAATCGTCTCCCGTTGCTCAAAAATGCATTCCGGCTGATGGTCAATAACCTCCGAAACAAAGACACCGTGTCGATCGTCGTTTACGGAGGAACAGTTGGCGTATGGATGCCACCTACATCCGGCGGAAATAAAATTAAAATACTGAAAGCCATTGAAGACCTGGAACCGGGAGGGTCAACGGCGGGAGAATCCGGCATAAGGGTAGCTTACGATCTGGCCAGACATACTTTCATCCAGGGTGGAAACAACCGCGTAATACTCGCCACAGACGGTGATTTCAATGTTGGACAGACCTCCGAAGATCAGCTGGTGGATCTTATTTCCAAACAACGCCAGTCTGGGATATATCTCACCTGTCTTGGTGTGGGAATGGGGAACTATAAAGATTCGAAACTGGAAATTCTGGCAAAAAAAGGTAACGGGAATTTTGCCTATCTCGATGATGAACAAGAAGCTGAAAAGGTGTTGGTAAAAGAACTTACCCAGACCTTGTACACGGTTGCCGACGACGCCTTTCTAACGATCAACTTTAATCCTTCCGTAGTGAAAGATTATCGGTTAATAGGTTTTGATAATAAGGTGAATGCCGTGATTGACTCATCCAGTGAACTGGAGGGTGGTGAGGTTGGGTCGGGCCATACCCTGGTAGCCATGATAGAAATTTCGCCGGCGGAAGGAAGCACAATAAATATAAACTCGGGCAAGGTTTCCCTTGCCCGGATCAACCTTAATTACAAATTGCCCTCGGATTCTAACAGCCGGCAAAAGGTTAACTACGCCTGTGCTGCGGTG
>JBDTEB010000456.1:0-5063 GCA_039922795.1 Chitinophagaceae bacterium | reverse complement strand
CCTATATTTATTTTTACTTTTATCTGCATGACATACGATGAAACCCTCGATTACCTGTATGAGAAATTACCCATGTTCAGCAGAACGGGTGCAGCTGCCATAAAACAGGGAATGGGCAACATTGAACGATTAAGTGAATTTCTCGGTAACCCCCATCAAAAATTTTCAAGCATCCATATAGCCGGTACTAACGGTAAGGGCTCCACGAGCCATATGCTGGCCGCTGTGTTCCAGGTTGCCGGCCACCGCACCGGACTTTATACCTCGCCTCACCTGCAGGATTTTCGGGAAAGGATCAGGATTGACGGTGAAATGATAAGCAAAGATTTCATCATTGGTTTTGTAGAAAAGATCCAGCCGCTGATTGAGGAACTCGAGCCATCATTTTTCGAAATTACCGTGGCCATGGCCTTCGATTATTTTGCCAGCAAAAATGTGACAATGGCCATCGTAGAAGTGGGACTGGGCGGCAGGCTGGACAGTACCAACATCATCACCCCGGAGGTGTCCGTAATTACCAACATCTCCTGGGATCACATGAACCTGTTAGGAGACACGCTGGAAAAGATAGCTTTTGAAAAAGCTGGTATTATTAAAGCCGGTGTGCCTGTGGTAATGGGAGAAAAGAATCCGGTAACTGCCCCGGTATTTGTAGCAGCTGCGCAAGCCGTGAATACAACCCTCAGCTTCGCCAGCGATCACCATCGAATGACTGATTTTAAATTTGCCAGGCACAACCTGGTCGCCGAAATCACCAGGCTCCACACCGACGAAAAAACATCTTACACCCTTGACCTTCCCGGAATTTATCAGGGGAGAAACCTCGTAACCGTGCTGGAAGTATTAAAAACAATTTCACAGGTATGGTTAATCGAAGATAACCATATTCATAAGGCACTCTCCGAAGTGAAAAAACTCACCGGTTTATTTGGAAGATGGGAACTCATTCACGAACATCCGGAAATATTCCTTGATGTGGCCCATAACGAAGCCGGAATGAAAGCCATTAAAGAACAATTGGAGATCAGCAACTATCATAATCTACACGTAATTATCGGGATGGTGAAAGACAAGGAAATAGAGAAAGTGCTGGAACTTTTACCGGATTCCGCAACATATTATTTTACCAATGCGGCCATACCAAGAGCCCTCCCCGCCCTGGAACTTTCGGAGAAAGCCTCGAAATATAAGCTAAGGGGACATATTTACACTAACGTAAATATCGCTTTAAAATCAGCAGTTGAGGAATCAGAAAAAAACGACCTTATCCTGGTTTGCGGAAGCGTTTTTGTAGTTGGTGAAGTAGACAGAAATATGAATTTCGCCGAGCATGGAAGAATTTAAGCGATTTAAGAAAATTTCATCCTTCCCAACTTCAGCAGCGCCAGCATAATGCAATTGGCATGTACAGATTGAACGATCCTGTTCTCTTTTACCAACTGTATTATTTCGTCGATAGAGAATGAAACCAGCTCGATCTGTTCATTATGATCCAGATGTTGACGGCCCCGGACCATTCCCCCGGTGGCCAAAAACATTTCAGTATAATTATTCAGCACTCCGGGATTAGCTGCAAGTTTGCCCAGGTATTCCACGTGACTAAATGCATAACCGGTCTCTTCAAGTAGTTCACGCTTCATTCCTTCTTCGAAACTTTCCCCCGGGTCAACAAAACCGCCCGGTGTCTCAAGTACCACCTCGCCTATCGGGTACCGGTATTGCCGTACCATCAACACTCTTTCATCAACAGTAAGCGCAAAGGCCGTGGCCGCGGTAGGCAGTTCAACCACGAAATAAGGATCAATCACGGTACCGTCGGGGCGCTGACACACATCCCGCCTTGCGGTAAAATAAATGTGGTTGCTAAGGTACTCACTGGAAAGTTTTTTCCAAATCATATCGTCCATGATCGTTGCTGATTAAATGATTAAAATCAATTCCAGTTCATTCGATTTCTCAAGCCGGTTATGTGCGCCACATGATGTTTGCCATGCCACACATACACCGCAAGCGTTTGCCAGATGGTAACCTGTTTGTTTTGTGCAGGATGAAAAATAGTTCTTTCCCACTGTTCCGGAGTCAATGACTCCAGCAGTACAAACAATCTTTCGTGTAAGGCATGTAACAGAGTGATAGAAACGTTGATGGCTACCAGTCGGGTGTCCTCAAGTTTTGCCCACTCGGCCTGATCATAAGGTTTGATGATCGGGTTATCTTCCGTAAGTGCCAGTTTGATTCTCACATTTGCATTCATGTGACTGTCTGCAACATGATGCACAACCTGCTGAATCGTCCAGCCTTCTTCACGATATGGCACCTGAAGTTGCGATGCATCAAGGTTTAGCACTGACTCTTCCAGCAGCGACGGTAGTGCCTGAAATTCCCGAAGGGCCTTTATTTTAATTTTCTCATCGTATGGCTCCATCCCCGTAAATTGCTGATCTCCCACTTTTCCAATAGGAAAACGCAGTGCATAATCATCTGTCATAATATTTTAAATTTATTCATCACGAAATTCCTTACCGGTTAAATGGATAAATACATCTTCGAGATTTGCCTGTTTTACTTCCTTCTTTTTCTCAAAACCTGTCGCCACCAGGTTATCTATCAGTTCCTGAGGTGTGCTGATGGCAACGATTTTGCCTGAATCAATAATGGCAACGCGATCGCAAAGAACTTCCGCTTCATCCATATAGTGCGTGGTAATAATAACTGTTGTACCCTTGGCCCTGATATCCCTGATCAGATCCCACAGGTTACGACGGGCCTGCGGATCGAGCCCTGTAGTGGGTTCATCAAGAAAAATTATTGCAGGCTCGTTGATCAGCGTGGTGGCTATGGAAAAACGTTGCTTCTGTCCACCACTTAGTTCTTTAAATTTTGATTTGGCTTTGTCCTGGAGGTTGACAAGGGAAAGCAGTTCCATCGGTTTGACGGAACGATTATACAGGCCGGAAAACAGGTCTATCAGTTCAATCAGTTTCAGACCAGGATAGTACCCTGCCGCCTGTAGCTGAACACCTATGACTTTCTTTATCTGGTCAGGCGAATCATCAAGATCAAATCCTTTTACAGTGATCTTGCCGCTCGTCTTCTCGCGAAGGGTTTCAATTATTTCCAGTGTTGTGGACTTCCCGGCACCGTTCGGACCAAGTAATCCAAAAATCTCGCCTTCATATACCTCGAAGGTCAACCCGTTTACCGCTTCGAAATCACCGTATTTTTTATAGAGATCCTTAACCGTTATGATGGGGTTCATTCTATGCACTTATATAGGCACAATTTAGGTAAAGAACTCAATAATAAAGGGTAGGAAGCGAAATAGGCGAACAGCGCTTACATATTATCTGATGGAGAAGATTTGCGTAAAAAAGATGACACCATCTTTTGCCTTTGCCGTTCCAATACCGGTTAAGGTGTAGTTCCCTTCGATATTTTTTCTGTGGCCGGGACTCTTGATCCAAAGGGCTACTACTTCTTCAGGACTCAATTCGCCATAGGCAACATTCTCGGCTGAGGCATGAAGGCTGCCCAGTTTAGCTGTTATATTTTTAACCCTGTCCGGGAAACCATCATGACCAAAGGCCATCTTTTTATCAGCCATTTCTTCAGAATGTTTTTCTGCCTGGTCAGAGATGACCAGGTTCATTTGAAGAGCGGGAAGTGATTTTGACTCCCGGTATTTATTTACGTAAAAAAGGATTTGTTCTTCGACAGTTTGAGATGAATCGAAACAGGGTTCGGCCTTAGAAGAATGAGTCTCAACAGAAAAAGACGAAGCTCCTGCAAAAATCAAAAAATAACTGGCTACTAAAAATAAGGTTCGCATAAAACGGGGTTCAGATCTACGCAGTTATTTCAAACGCTGTACCATTTAATGCAGGAAAAACTTAAAGTAAATTAGTTGGAGCTTAGCGTGCCATCCAGGTGTTCTTCCAGTTCATCCATCATCTCGGAGCTTCCAATGAAAAGTGGTGACCTTTCGTGCAACCGGGTAGGTTGCAGATCAAGTATACGCTGCATTCCATTGGTCGCTCTACCGCCCGCCTTCTCAACGATAAAAGCCAGCGGATTGCATTCATAAAGCAGTCTCAATTTGCCATGTGGTTTGGATGTGGTGCCAGGATACATAAAGATTCCCCCCTTGATAAGGTTGCGATGAACATCGGCTACCATGCTGCCGATATATCTTTGCGTATAAGGTCCGCCGTTGTTTTTGTTTTTTCTCTGGCAGGCATGAATATAGGAACGAACATGCTCTTCGTACTGGTGAAAGTTTCCATGATTCACAGAGTAGGTCTTTCCCGACGTGGGACATTTTATGTCGGCGTGACTGAGGCAAAATTCACCCACCGATGGGTCAAGCGTAAAACCATTGACCGTTCTGCGGGTAGCATACACCATCATTGTACTTGATCCGTAGATCACGTAACCCGCTGCTACCTGCTGATTGCCTGGTTGAAGAAAATCTTCCAGCTGGCAGGGTTTGCCCAGTTCAGAAACCCTTTTATATACGCTGAATATTGTTCCTATAGAAACATTCACATCTATATTTCCACTTCCGTCCAGCGGGTCCATTAGCAAGACATACTTGCTTTTGTTGCTGTGTTCATCGTTGAAAACAACGATTTCTTCATTCTCTTCGCTTCCCACCCCGGCACAATTCACGCCATGATGAAGCACCCGAATAAACTGGTTATTGGCAAATTCATCCAGTTTCTGAACAGACTCTCCCTGCACATTTTCCTTACCTACCTCACCCAGAATGTCAACGAGCCCGGCTTTATTCACTTCTACGTTCACGCGTTTGGCTGCAAGACCGATACTCCTGAGTAATCCGCTCAGTTCACCTGTTGCATTGGGATAATTCCGAAGTTGCTGGATGGTAAATTCATCCAGCGTAAAGACCTTTCTATCGCTCATAAACGAAGTTGTTTAAACAAATGTAAGCGATAAATGCGCTGAGCCAAAGCACAAAGCAGCATTTGCAAAGGAACAGTGTCCGCTTTTATTCGTTCTATCCCCCGATAATTACCATCTGTTTGAGTTTGATAGGTACATTT
>JBDTEB010000455.1:0-3211 GCA_039922795.1 Chitinophagaceae bacterium | reverse complement strand
TCATCTCGCGCTCTTCTTCGCGGTAAATCAGATTGTAGTGTGGCTGCATGGAAACGAAGCGGGTCCAGCCATGGATGTCGGCGGTGTACTGCGCCTGTGCAAATTGCCAGCTGTACATGGAAGAAGCGCCGATATAGCGAGCCTTTCCTGATTTAACCACGTCGTGCAGCGCTTCAATCGTTTCCTCGATGGGTGTATCATAATCCCAGCGGTGAACCTGGTAGAGATCAACATAATCAGTGCCCAGACGTTTCAGGCTGGCGTCGATTGCACTCATGATATGTTTGCGGGACAGCCCTTTGTCGTTGGGGCCGGGTCCCATGGGGTTGAATACCTTGGTAGCCAGCACGATCTCGTCACGCCGGGCAAAATCTTTCAGGGCCTTGCCCACTACTTCCTCACTCGCACCGGCGGTGTATACGTCAGCCGTGTCGAAAAAGTTGATGCCAAGTTCAAGCGCCTTTTGAATAAAGGGCCGGCTCTGTTCTTCATTGAGCGCCCAGGGCCATCTTTCCGTGGGTTTTCCGTAAGTCATCGTACCCAGACAGAGCTTCGAAACCATCATGCCTGTATTTCCGAATTTGATATAGTCCATAAGTTTTTTATTTTGGGTGTGCCAATGTTATGAACTGGTCATTCGTCATTGTTTTTTCTGTCCAGTCACCGCTGTCCAGCGAACGTATGAACAGATGATCAAGATGTAATGGAACACCTTTTCGTATGTACCATTCCATGTCAAACCACTCTCTGCCCTTTACTCTACCCTTCCATTTACGAAAAAGTAATGCATGCATTTTTCCGGCAAAAAGATCTGGCAGAGTAAAGCATTTTACATAAAAAGAAAATGGTTTTAACAGCAGCTTTTCTTCCGTAGTAAATCCCTGCGGCGGTTTTGTGTCTACTTCAATCTTGATTTTTATCGATGGCCGCATTTTAACTGATTCCTGAGGGAGTATTTCTTTGATGATCAATTCTTTCCAGGTGGTGTCGGCTTTCAGGAATGCCGAATTTACGGCGGTTGCTGCAGTTTTTCTTTTCTCTTCAACGCTCACTGTAACGCCAAGAGCGCTAAACTCCGTTTCTATTCCTCTCAGGTAGGGTTCCAGGGAAAAGTCGGGCATTGCTTGCAGCAGTGAAAAATCAAGATCTTCGGAGAATCTCTCGAGTCCGTGAAATATTCGCAAGGCTGTGCCGCCATATAACGCACATTTCTCGAAGAAACCGCTACGTTGTAGTCCTGCCAATGCTATTTCCTGCATGATCTCTCGCAGCGCCTGTTCTGCGTTTTCCTGGCTTAACGGTTTATATTCTTCCAGCCATTCCCTGATCATAAACTTTTCAATGTTTTAAGGAGCATCCTCAAACTGTTTTTTTTTGGTGCATTTTCGATCCATCCTGTGATGGATTCTACGTTTAGCGTAAGCAGTAATTTTTCATCTATCCTGAAATCTTCTTTTAGCAAAGCTGATGTTTGTTTTGTACTTCGCAGCGATATGCCGGAGGTGGTAACGATTTTATCACACAGGGCTTTTTCCGCTGATGCCATTAAAACCGTTTGTTTTTTGGTGAGCGCTACCTGTTTAATACCAAAGCTGTAGTAAGGCAACGGCATATATCTATAACTGAATCTGCCCGCAGGTGTATTAAATAATTTCGATCTGAGGGTTGATATTGAGCTGATCTCAAAAACCCTTTCAGGAATTAGTCCCCAGTACGACAATGCCGTATCCAGGGAAACGTAGCTGGGGCCGTAAAGGTGGTTGGCAATTAAGAATGGTTCCGCAGATGCAATATTTAACCGTGGTCCAGGGATGTACAGTCCTCGTTTAATTTGGGTCAACATGTGCTGCTTTACCAGTTCATCAATTTTGTCATTGGGGCTTTTATAGTCCCTCAACATATCCAAAAGGATTTGCCTGGTTAGCGGCTGTTCTGCGTACGATTGTACTGCTTCCTGAAAATTCATGGGCCATCTGATTTAATATCCCTTCCCTGTACGCGGAGTCTGCAGCATGAATATATCGAAAATATGCTAAATATTGGCATTTAAATCGGTTTTATTCCGATTTAGATGTGTTTTTATAACAAAGTGAAATAGTGACATAAGTCGAAAAACATACTTGTCCGACTTCGGGTAATTCTTTTTGAAAAGAGCATTTGTGGATTGGGCTACAATGTGCCATTTTCAGGAAAGTGATTTTCAGATGACCAATATCGGCATGGCTCAGCTGATGTATTTCAGGTCGACAGAACGAAATAATTCAGGTGGAAATGATAGAAAACGAGATCGATAAAAAAGTCTGAGGTATCGTTGGCTATATGCTGTGCCTGGCAACGAAAGTGAACCCTTTTCCCAGCTGATGATTTTTTGAAACAGCAATCATTACCGCTTCCGCATGTCCTCCAATTTTTCCATACTAACCTGAAGTATGTCTTTAGCTTGTTCAGGATCGATGCCGGCTTCCTTTGCCAGCGCACTAATGTCAGGAGTTTTCCCGGAATTCAAATTCACGTTGCAAGTAGAATCGCTCTTCATCTACGAAGACTTCAGCTCGCTAGATCCGACCACATTGAACATTGCCATGGATGCACTGGAGCGGTTGCAATACCAGGGCCGCAAGGTCAGTGTGATTTCACACGTGCAGGAGATGACAGAGCGCATTCCTGTTCAGATCAAGGTGAGTAAACATTCGAGTGGGAAGAGTAAGGTGGAGGTGGAGTGATGTTAAGACTCTTAGGAGGAGGCTACGTTGTTAAAGAGAACCGTCTTGAGTTGGTTGAATGACGTCAAAATACTAATTTTGAGAATGCCTAATAAAACTCCTATAAAGACCGGTGAAAGAAAGACGTCAGTTACACGAGAAGCTGTTCGTAAGGCTGTATCTTCCACTGTGAAACCAGGAAAAAGCCCGCTCTCCACTGATCTTCGCGCACTCGCCATGCCTATCAAAGCTATTTCTCGGACTTAAGTGGTATTGATATAAAAGCTCACGATAACGATCCAAATAATATCTTGCGTGGGATAAGAAACTGGTTACGCACATCTTCAAAAAAACAATCCATCCCTGGAGACAGTACGGTTCTTGATGATTTCAAGAGATTTCAGCATGATTTGCCAGCGATTCTAAACAAGCTTGGCCTCACGAAAGAGAATCTGCTATTTAATGACCTATGCCTGGTGACTGAAGAGTTCCTTACAAGGGTAACAGGC
>JBDTEB010000454.1:0-7002 GCA_039922795.1 Chitinophagaceae bacterium | reverse complement strand
CAAGATAGATCCAGTAATTGGCGGTGTTCAATTCAATGGCTTCAGGCTCGCACTCCCTGATGTACCGGGTATTGGTGCCGGGGCAGATGAGGAGTTTGTGAAGACCTGTGTAGCCATGGTCGTTTGAGTGGAAAACAATACTGCAGGAACTTCTGGCAGCGTGGCACCCGAGGGGAGATACTTTTTAATTACATCCCTGAATGCATTGAATTTATGTGTGGCAGGCACCTGGCCCCGGGTTTTTCCGAATCTCGACGGGAACACCTAACTTGATTATGGTCCCGGTGCCGACTGGCAAGCGACTGACTTCCAAAAATGAAAAACATCAAATGAAACCAACCACCTCCGAAGTAATAATGACCGAACTCGTTCTTCCCAACGATACCAACACTTTTGGTAACCTCATGGGAGGAAGGCTGATGTATTGGATGGATATCGCGGCTGCACTCGCAGCGATGAAACATTGCGGTATTCCAGCCGTGACGGCTTCGGTGGACAATATCTCTTTTGAAAATCCCATTCTGCTGGGAAATGTTGTTCACATCAGGGCGCGCGTTTCAAGAGCATTTACTACTTCCATGGAGGTGCATCTGAATGTTTGGGGTGAGAATCCACTGCTTCAAAACCGTTACAAGAGCAATGAGGCTTTTTATACTTTTGTGGCTATCGGTCCGGATGGTAAGTCGAAGCCGGTTCCACCATTAGTACCACAAAATGAAGACGAAGAAAGGGTTTATGCGGGAGCCCTTCGCCGCCGTCAGATAAGGCTAATCCTCTCGGGTCGCATGAAACCTGAAGATGCAGGGGAATTGAGGGCGCTGTTTTTTCCTTCTGAACCCAGAATTAATATGGAATCATAACTGCATTCATCCGCAGGAAACTGCGAACATCCGAGGGCCGGTGGCCAGAAGCTGAACGCAGCATTCTAAAAACCATCCATACCTCCTCCCTGCTAACTGCCAACTACAAACGGCCGACATCCACTCGCTAACAGCCAATATCCGAAAAACCCTCACCGTAATTTCATGTTTTTTCCCTTATTTCGCAATTCACCCGGACTGCTAGCTCAGTTGGTTCAGAGCACTACCTTGACAGGGTAGGGGTCGCTGGTTCGAGCCCAGCGCAGTTCACCGTAGAGCACCCGAACAATGTCTCGCATTGTTCGGGTATGCATGTACGAATCGGTAAATTTCTTCGGGATAACCAGGAACTTGGCTACTTACCTTTCAGCGAAGCCATATCAATCACAAACCGGTATTTTACGTCGCCTTTCAACAAGCGATCATACGCAGTATTGATCTGGTCGATATTAATCATTTCAATATCAGCCGTAATATTATGTGCGCCGCAGAAATCAAGCATCTCCTGTGTTTCGGCTATGCCGCCTATCATTGATCCGGCAAAACTCTTACGACCCGGGATCAGGCTGAATGCTGCAACCGGCAACGGATGTTCCGGAGCGCCAACAAGGGCTAGCGAACCGTCAACGCGAAGCAAACCCAGGTAAGCATTAATGTCATGTGTGGCAGACACTGCATCCAGAACAAAATGCAACTTGCCCTTGAAAGCCGCCATTTGATCAGCATCGGTGGATAGCACTACTTCATCAGCACCCAGGCGTTTCGCCTCCTCAAATTTCGATTCGGAAGTGGTGAACGCAACCACATGAGCACCCATTGCCTTGGCAATCTTGATGCCCATATGACCGAGACCTCCAATTCCTACAATACCTACAGTTTTACCGGGGCCAATATGCCAGTGACGAAGCGGTGAATAAGTGGTGATGCCAGCGCACAACAAAGGCGCAGTGGCAGCCAGGTCCAGGTTTTCAGGAATGTGCAACACGAAATTTTCGTCTACCACAATTTTTTCGGAGTATCCGCCAAAGGTTGGACCACCGAGGTGCTTGTCGGTAGAGTTATAGGTGCCCGTCATACCGGGTTCGCAATATTGCTCCAATCCTTCTTTGCAGTATTGACATTCGCGGCAGGAATCAACCATGCAGCCGACGCCAACGATATCGCCAATCCTAACCCTTCGAACATGATCACCCACGCTGGTCACTTTCCCAACGATCTCATGTCCGGGAACACAGGGGTACATTGAAGCACCCCATTCGCTCCTTGCGGTATGCAGATCCGAATGACATACTCCGCAGAATAAAATTTCGATTTCCACATCATGCGGTGTGGGATTTCTGCGATTGATCTCCATTTGATTCAGTGGAGCTTCGGCGGCTTCTGTGCCGTAAGCTTTTACTATAGTCGTTTCCATAAATTTTTGTATGCGGGCATTTTTAAACTGCCTGGTTTCCAGGGCTTCTGGCTGTGTTCAGCCTGTCGCTTGTTGAAACCTGCACAGTTTGCCATTGCAAAAGTATATCAGCGTGAAGAAATGGAGTGATGAATTTCAAATCATTCCTTACAACTTTCAAACTCATCCGTTGCCGGGGAACAATAGGGTTAACTCTTCACACCCGGTTCACCTTGAAGCTGATCCTTCTTCCTCCCGATTATTTACCTTGCGCGAAGATTCTCCATTTATACTGACCCATATGAAAAATACATGTCGCTTCCTCCTTATTTTAATTATCGCCATTGTCGGATTTGCCGTACAGTTGAAAGCACAGACAATGACTGAACCCGATGGCGCTTATTCCTTTAATCAGGGCTCGATCAGGCATATTTTGCTTTTTACAGAAGGATATTTTGTACACGCCGCTTACGATGAACAGGCAAAATCTTTTAAACATTCCGAAGGCGGACTTTTCAAAATGAAAGACGGTGATCTTCTTGTAAAGATGGAATTTGACACCGAGCACAAAGAGAATGTCGACAGTATCTTCACCTTTACCTGCAAGCTCACTAAAGAAAGCCTTGACATTACATACCAGGGCCTTCAGGCGAAGTATATACGAATTGACAATGGCGACAATCCGCTCGCCGGGGCATGGAGAATTTCTGGCAGAATGGTGGACGGAAAATTCAGTGCCATCCCACCCGGCTCAAGAAAAACGATCAAGATCCTTACAGGCACCAGGTTTCAGTGGATAGCGCTGGATCCAAAAACGAAAGAATATTTCGGAACAGGCGGTGGCAGTTACACCTATGTTAATGGCAAATACACCGAGAAACTGGAATTTTTTCCGAGGGACAACGCCAGGGTGGGTAGCTTGCTTGCCTTTGAAGACAGGGTAGAAGATGGTGAATGGTATCATACCGGCAAAAGTTCAGCCGGAGCACCTGTATTTGAAATCTGGAAAAAAGCTTCCATCATTGTAGAATAATTTCAGGATTTAATTTATATGTCCGAACAAAAGATCTCCGCAGAGCAACAGCGCCTAAACGACAACGCCATCAGGGAAGTGCCTCTCGAAAAATGGGGCCCTTATCTCAGCGACAGGCAATGGGGCACGGTAAGAGAGGACTACAGCCCCAATGGCGATGCCTGGAATTATTTTCCACATGATCATGCCCGCAGCCGGGCTTACATCTGGGGAGAAGATGGAATCGGAGGCATCTCCGATTACTTTCAAAATCTTTGTTTCGCCCCTGCTTTCTGGAATGGCAGGGATCCCATTTTAAAAGAGCGCTTATTTGGTCTTAACAACCAGGAGGGCAATCACGGGGAAGATGTGAAGGAACTCTATTATTACCTCGACAATCTGCCTTCACATTATTACATGAAATTTCTGTACAAGTATCCACAGCAGGCATTTCCCTATGCTGAACTTGTAAAAGAAAATGCTTCCAGATCCAGACTTCAATCCGAATACGAATTATTAGATACTGGCATTTTCGACCAGGATGAATATTTCGATGTGCTGGTGGAATATGCAAAAAAATCGAGTGAAGATCTTTTCATTCGAATTTCCATTACAAACAGGGGGTTAAAAGAGGCATCTCTAAGCCTGCTGCCAACAATCTGGTGTTACAACCGCTGGTGGGATGGTGCTTTTAAAACAAAACCATCAATAAAACTAACCGGCCCCACAAGTGTGGAGATCAATCATGAAAGACTCGGACAATATTTTTTTTATTTCCCACAGGCAGATGAATTGCTTTTTACAGAAAACGAAACCAACAGGCAAAGGCTTTTCGGGGAAGAATTAACATCTCCATTCGTAAAAGATGCCTTTCATGAGGCAGTAATAAATAATGACTTTTCAATTTTTAAGGATCATAAACAGGGCACAAAGTTTTCACCGTTCTACCAGTTATCAATAGACGCCGGTGGTTCGAGAAGTCTTGTGATGCGGCTGTGTTCTGAAGACCAGGCGGAACCGTTTAGCGAAGATATTGACGCGCTCTTTGCGCAAAGAGTTGGCGAGGCTGACGAGTTCTACCGGGAACGCTCACCCGAAGTTTCCGATCCTGCACTTTTAATGATTCAGCGCCAGGCCTATGCGGGGCTGCTCTGGAGCAAGCAATACTATCATTATGATGTTGACCAGTGGAAACAAAAAAGCGATGGCATCACCCCGGTAAGCGAAGAAAGAATGCACGGTCGGAACAGCGGCTGGAGATACCTGAAAAACCAGGATGTGATTCTTATGCCCGATAAATGGGAATATCCATGGTACGCAGCATGGGATCTCGCTTTTCATTGCATACCCATGGCACATCTGGATCCCGCTTTCGCCAAAAACCAGCTGATTCTTATCATGCGGGAATGGTATATGGATCCCTCCGGCCAGATCCCTGCTTACGAATGGAATTTCAGTGATGTAAATCCGCCCGTGCACGCCTGGGCCGCCATGCAGGTGTACCGGATTGAAAAAGGAGAAAAGGAAAAAGGCGACATCGATTTTCTTAAGCGTGTGTTCCAGAAACTGATCATCAATTTCACCTGGTGGATAAACCGCAAGGACCATAACGGGAACAATATTTTTGAAGGTGGATTTCTCGGTCTCGATAATATCGGGGTCTTTAATCGCGATCTGCAATTGCCGGGCAACGAAATTCTCGAGCAGGCTGATGGCACCAGCTGGATGGGAATGTATGCTTCGAGCCTGATGGACATCGCATTGGAAATTTCAAAGTACGATCCTGCAATACAGGACAGCGCGACGAAATTCTATGAACATTTCGTGATGATCGGCGAGGCCTTGAATGAAATGGGATTATGGAATAAAGAAGAAGGATTTTTCTACGACACGCTTTCAGTGGATGGTGCTAACCCACAACAGATCAAAGTTCGTTCCGTCGTAGGCCTCACGTCTCTTTTTGCTGCTTCCCTGCTCGACAAATCGCAGGCGGCAAAACTGACCGATTTTTCCAAACGCATTGCCTGGTTCAAGGACTACCGGATTGAAAACGGGAAATTCCTGGTCGATGAGCAATCCAACCAGGATGAATATACCCTGGTGTCTCTCATTTCGAAAGAAACCCTGGTTTCATTGCTGAGATATGTTCTGGACGAAGAGGAATTTCTATCGCCTGGTGGCATAAGGGCACTTTCAAAATACTATCTTGAAAATCCTTACAGCATTAAAATAGGAGAGGAGACTTATTCCATTCAGTACGATCCTGCAGAATCCACAACCTCCATGTATGGAGGTAATTCGAACTGGAGAGGCCCTGTGTGGGTGCCCTTCAATTACCTGATCATCCGCTCGCTGAGAACCTATTATCATTTTTACGGTGACTCACTACTGGTTGAATGCCCCAGGGGCTCTGGTAATTTTAAGGATCTGCACCAGGTGACTCTGGAAATTACCAACCGGATGCTATCGGTTTTTCTTCCTGATGAAAATGGAGATCGCGCCGTCAATGGCAGGTTTAAGGAATTTTACCGGCGGCCCGCAAACCGCGAACTGGTGTTATTTTATGAATATTTTCACGGGGAAAATGGGGAAGGACTTGGAGCAAGCCACCAGACGGGCTGGACTGCCCTGGTCGCCCAACTGATTCATGGGATCTGATCTTTTCACAAATAATCCACGGGTATTCTGTCCCATCGGGAATGAATTATCTTGCGCCCATGCAGCAATATCTTGACCTTGTTCAGCACATTATCGACACGGGAGTTACAAAAACAGATCGTACCGGCACAGGTACCATCAGTTGTTTTGGCTACCAGCTGCGATTTGACCTGCAGCAGGGTTTTCCTATGGTGACTACGAAGAAACTGCATCTGAAAAGCATCATTTACGAGTTGCTCTGGTTTTTAAAAGGTGACACCAATACCCGCTACCTCGGGGAGCATGGCGTAAAGATCTGGGACGAATGGGCAGATGCCAACGGTGACCTGGGGCCGGTATACGGAAAACAATGGCGTAGCTGGACAGGAGCAAACGGTCAGACCTTTGACCAGATTGCCGATGTAATCAAACAAATCAAAACCAATCCCGATAGCCGGCGAATGATCGTCAGCGCCTGGAATGTAGGAGAATTAAGCGAGATGGCGCTGATGCCCTGTCATGCCATGTTCCAGTTTTATGTGAGTCCGCCTCCGCCGGGTTCCCAGTCAAAAAGAAGCCAGCTCAGTTGCCAGCTGTATCAGCGTAGCGCTGACGTTTTTCTCGGCGTGCCTTTCAATATTGCCTCTTACGCCTTGCTGACCCTGATGATTGCGCAGGTCTGCGACCTTGATGCCGGAGCATTCATCCACAGTTTTGGAGACGTACATCTGTATAATAATCACCTCGAACAGGCTCAGGAACTTTTATCACGGAAACCCTTTCCATTGCCGGCGATGAAATTGAATCCGCTCGTGACTGACATAGACAGTTTTACATTTGAAGATTTTACGCTTGAAAATTATCAAAGCCATCCCGGTATAAAAGCACCCGTAGCCGTATGAATATGCTGAAACTTTCCTTTGTTGCTGCTGCTTCAGAAAATAATGTTATCGGAAACAAAAATGCGCTTCCCTGGAGTCTTCCAAATGATTTAAAATTTTTCAAGAACACCACCTGGGGTATGCCGGTGATCATGGGCAGGAAAACTTTTGAATCTTTCAAAAAAATGCTCAGAGGAAGAATTATTATTGTCATCACCC
>JBDTEB010000453.1:0-4238 GCA_039922795.1 Chitinophagaceae bacterium | reverse complement strand
ATTACGAAGTATCGTTGTTTACCCCGCGCACAGGAAGATGAAATTCAGTGTGAAACTGGAAGCACTTAAAGGCAGTGCATATACTGAGATCGCAAATTTTGTGGTTGACCGCAGCAATGTGGCGCTTAACGTGGGTTTTGAGCCTTTTGCCCCTGTCGCTATTTCGATCCCCGAAATAAGCTCGGCCGCCTATCGCCTGCATTTTTACGATGCCTCGGCAGGTTCTGCTGTTTCCGAAATTGAACTATCTTCCGGCCCAAAAACAGAACGCTACATCGAGAAAACATTGGCGAAAATGTATCCTACGCCGTTACCATACTGGAAAGAGTACCAGTGGGCATCGCAACCAGTAATAAAAGAAACGAATACCATCATCCAGCCTGCCGATGTCATCGACATTTCAAAATTTATGGATGCAAAGGGCAAATTAAGCTGGAACGTTCCTGCCGGCAATTGGGTTATCCGGAGAACGGGCATGGTCTCGACACAGGTAACGAATGGTCCCGCCTCGAAAGAAGGCACCGGGCTGGAAACAGACAAAATGAGCAAGAAACATATCCGGTCGCATTTTGATGCTTTCCTGGGCCAGATACTAGTGCGCATACCCGCCGCCGATAGAAAGACATGGAAGGTGGTGGTCGAGGACAGTTACGAAACAGGCGGACAGAACTGGACCGATGGCATCATGAGCCAGTTTAAATCTGTTTATGGTTACGATATGCTTCCTTTTCTGCCAGTGATGCATGGAGAGGTAGTAGGCAGTGCCGATCAGTCGGACAGGTTTCTCTGGGATCTCAGGCGCCTGATCGCAGACAAGGTTTCTTATGATTACGTTGCCGGTTTACGGGAAGTAAGCCATGAACACGGACTCACCACATGGCTTGAAAACTACGGCCATTGGGGATTTCCAGGGGAATTTCTGCAATACGGCGGGCAGTCGGACGAAATAGGCGGAGAGTTCTGGAGCGAAGGCGAGCTGGGCAATATCGAAAACAGGGCGGCATCATCAAGTGCACATATTTATGGAAAAAGATTGGTTTCCGCCGAATCATTTACCTGTGGCGGCGCAGCTTATTCAAGATATCCTGCCATGATGAAATCGCGTGGTGATCGTTTTTTTACGGAAGGCATCAACAACACATTGCTGCATCTGTGTATCAGTCAACCTGATGAGGAACGTGTTCCGGGCATTAATGCAGGTTTTGGAAATGAGTTTAACAGGAAGAATACCTGGTATCCGGAACTTGGTCAGTTCATTCAATATTTAAAACGTTGCAACCTGATGTTGCAGCAGGGAAAGTATGTGGCGGACGTTGCGTATTTTATTGGTGAGGACGCTCCTAAAATGACCGGGGTGCGGGATCCCGAATTGCCGAAAGGTTATGCCTACGATTACATGAATGCAGAGGTTTTAAAGACCCGGATTACCGTAAAAAATGGCAGGCTGGCTTTGCCCGATGGCTTGTCATATAAAATCCTTGTGCTTCCAAAACTCGAGACCATGCGCCCCGAATTGCTTGCCCGTATTAAAGAGCTCGTAATGCAGGGAGCAGTTATACTTGGGCCCGCCCCGCTCCGGTCTCCCAGCCTTCAGGATTTCGGGAAAGCCGATAAAAAAGTCAAAATACTTAGCGAAGCCTTGTGGGGTAACGGACAACAACAAACGAAGTTTAGAAAAGTAGGCAACGGACTTGTGATGACAGGTATAAGTTTGGAAGAAGCGATGGATTATTTGAAGATGCATCCCGATTTTAAAACCGGTGAAAAAGATCCGGTACTTTACATTCATCGTTCACTCGCGAATAGCGAAGTGTATTTTGTAAGCAACCAGTCAGCGGAGGAAATCAGCATCAGGCCCGTATTCAATGTCTCCCGACTTCAGCCATGGCTTTGGGATGCCACTACAGGAAAGTCGAGATTGCTGGCGGATTATGACGAATCATCCGGCAGAACAATTGTTCCTTTAAAACTTGTAGCTAACGAGAGCGCATTTATCGTATTTCTACCGAAAACCGGTGGCGAAGGCGCCGGCGCCTCAACCAATTACCCATCGCCAAAGACCGTCCTGGACGTTAGTGGTCCCTGGAATGTGAGTTTTACAGATCAGATCAGCAAGACAAAAAAGGACATCGAATTCACTCAGCTAACGGACTGGAGTAAACGCCCCGAGGAGTGGATTAAACATTTTTCCGGCCAGGCCGTATATACCAAAAACATCAGGATGGAAAAATTGAATAAACAAACCATTCTCGACCTGGGACTGGTTCTGGCAATTGGCAGGGTTGCGGTTAATGGAAAAGATATGGGGGGAGTGTGGACGCCGCCCTATCGCATTGATATCACCGAAGGCCTGAAAACCGGGGACAATGAGATCAGCATTACCGTGATAAACACCTGGGTGAATCGCATCATCGGCGAAACAGCCCTCGATCCGGCTCAACGAAAAATCTGGATGAATGTAAATCCCTACAAAGCCGATAGCCCGCTTGAGAGTTCCGGATTATTGGGTCCCGTTAAAATTTTGGGCTACTAGTTAGTAACGAAAACAATCCTAGACGGTGTATAGATGTTCTTCGAGAAATTCGTTTCTGAATTTCCCCCTGGGATCAAAGCCGGCTGCCAGGGTCTTAAATTCCTCCATCTTTGGATACAGGTATTTTAGTCGGGATGCCGGTATAGTGTTAATCTTGCCCCAGTGTGGCCTGGCGCCGAAAGGCTCGAGAGCCTTCTCGATCAGCGGTAGTAGTTTGATTACTGCATCCCATTCCTGCTTCCAGGTGAAATGTACGGTAACAGAATCCTGCCCATGGCAGGGGCTCATCCAGAAATTATCGGCGGCAATCGTTCGGATTTCGGAAATGAACAGGTGCGGGCCAATCAGCTTGCCTAATTTCATCACCGCCATCATGGCTGCATAACCATCCTTGCGGGGTATAAAATATTCCGACTGAAGTTCGACGCCACTGCTTGGCGTGAAGCCCATCTTGAAATGCGGGAGTCGTTCGTACCAATGACCGGCTACACCCATCTGTTCGGTACAATTTTCGGGTGAATTCTCAACTATGGGATGCACATTATGCGTGGCGGCTCTGGCGCCAAAAAAGTCGGGTTTTACAGCGTCATTTGCTTTGTCATCCATCCGGCTTTTGATCCACACCTCATTGACAAATTCGGTTTGCCAATCGATAAACAGACTTACGCTATAGCCCGAAGACATGATTTCGTCGAAATGATCTTTTAACGCAACAACAGGAAGGCGAAGAAATACACGCTGTCTCATCTCGAACGCAGGCTGCAGGGCCAGAGTCACTTTGGTGATCACACCCATTGCGCCCAATCCTACTACCGCGCCGTAAAATTTCTTGGGGTCCTTTGATTTTGAGAGGGTAACGAGGTCACCATCCGCATTCATTAATTCCAGTGCCTCTACAGCCGTGGAAAGATTGCCATTTTTCACACCTGAGCCATGGGTTGCGGTGGTTATGGCTCCGGCAACGGAGATGTGTGGCAGCGAAGCGAGGTTATGCAAGGCGAATCCTTTCTCCTGCAACAGCGGACAAAGTTGCCCATAATTCATGCCGCCTTCAATGGTAACGGTTGAGGCTTTCGAATTGATACTAATGATCTTGTTCAGATTTTTTGTGGAGATCAGTTGCACCTTGCTGTCGGCAATTCTGTTAAAGCAATGCCTTGAGCCAAGCATTTTTAATTTGCCTCCTTTTTTTACAAGAGTTTTAATCTCTTCGACCGAATTCGGATAACTGATGTTGGTGGTACTATACGTAAAATTTCCTGCCCAGTTTTTAAGTGGCGGTTTTTGAGCAAAAGAACTCAGTGGTGAAAGGAAGGGTGTTGACAAAATAGTAGTTGACAATTTTAAGAAGGTTCTTTTATTCATACGTTAGCAGGCTTTCCTGAAATTAATGTTTTTTCCCGGAGTCATTCAGGTTGCCTCCAAAACAGTTACTGCGGCTTACGGCAAACCACAACTTCAAAAAAGCTTACCTGCAGATCACCCCAAACAAAAAACAACTATTAATGGATAACGATGGTACTTTAGCCTTGCAATGAAAATCATTCTGGCACCGGATAAGTTTAAAGGCAGCCTCACCAGTTTTGAAGCATGCAACAGCATGCGGGAAGGCATCCTGCTTGTTGATCCGGAAGCAACAGTGCTAAGTCTTCCGCTTGCAGACGGGGGCGATGGTTTCGCCCTTGTGCTCAAACACTATCTCGAT
>JBDTEB010000452.1:0-9122 GCA_039922795.1 Chitinophagaceae bacterium | reverse complement strand
TCACAAAAGAAATGGACTCGTTAAAATGGGTTTTAATTGTATCACTCACCGCAGGATTGAGCGGGAGGGTAATTTGGCCGGGACGCATAGCCACTGTGGTAAACCCGGAATGCAAAGCCATTAAATGATACCAATGTTGCGCATAAAACATCTGCGGGTTGGACATTTCAGGATAGCCTGCGGTTTCATCGGCGCCAGGCAGTTTTTTATTACGGCAAAATTCTTCAAATAATTCATACTGATCAGGATCAGGTGAACCGTGGGTCAGAAAAACTCCAAACTTATATTGCTCCATCGTTTTTTCAACCCCTTCCTTTGGCTTGAACATGACCTGAATTCTGTTGGCCCTGGTGAGTTTACTCACCTCACGATCTTTCCAAAATTCAGGGTCTTCGGTCATAAACGCCAACCAAAAGGCTTTAGCACACCAGGAAGCATAATCACTGATTGAATTGGTGGCCATCGGCACATCTTTCGCCCCGGCACTGCTCATATTTTCCGGGTCGACCGCATTGAATTGTCCGCGCACGTAAATGCATTTTCCGGGGAAAGTTGTTCTTAAATGGTATGCTTCTTCTTTAATGAGCCAGCCATACATTTTTTTCCATGGCCAATTGTTTCCCTCGTGCCAATACCATCCGGGATACTCTCCCCGCGGACGCGCACCTCCGATGCCTTTGAACGGCGCGCCGGCGGCTGCAATCTGGTCATAGATCCAATCCGAACCCTGGCGGGTATCCATACTGTATCCATAACCATTTGGATAATCATAGTTCACATGAAAAGCGAATTTTCGGTTCAGTGCAGAAAGATAATTGATATCGCTGTCAATTGAGGTCCAGTCAAAACTATAGGTGTTCCCGCGAGGTTTCCACCATTGCATGGTTTCATCAAGCATCACGGCGTTGATGTAAGGGTACTTATCCCACTGGCGCGCCCTGGTAATTGCCTGAGCCCAGGATGAAACTATCCCATGAAAAAATCCATCAGGAGCAATATCTGGTTTTGGTGAATCCCTGAGGGTTGGCTGAGCATAAGCCGTAAGAGTTATAGCACAGTGGAGCAAGATCAACAATAATCCTTTTCTCTTAATAGTACATTTTATTTTCATCGGGATAGATTACGATATGCAGTGCTACTTTTTAATAGCAACCACTAATTTCTCCTGCAAAGCATCAAAAGTTTGTTTGCCTTCGTACTTTAATAATACAGATTGGACACCTTTCAATGATATCGTTAAGGAATTATTTTCGGTTTTTCTTGTGGTACTATCGTAAAAGTTTTTGAAAGAAGATCCGTTGTCAAAACCTGAAATGCTAAATGTATCGTCCTTGTTCTCCCAATTAAAGATGCCAAGGCAGATAACGCCATCTGCGGTCTTTGCCAGAAAGATATTCGGCGCATCGTTATCTGTTTTGTAGTGATCCCACAAATCAACAGGCATAGATTTTGTAAAGAATGGCATCTTAAAACTCTGCTGAAGGAGTTTTTTCTTATCGACTGATAAGAGACTCAATTCATCACTCGCGATTCTTACATTCCCAAAAATGGTAACAAAATTCGTCCACATTTGGGCCTGCTCAACCGTTAAAGAAGGTTTTTTTCGGTCATCGCTGCTGCTCTCCTTTGCCGACCTGACTACTTCATAATCGGGGTCGCAGTGGTATAATTTTTCAGCAAAGTAATAGCTGGCCGAATTGTGGGCTACCCTCATCTTCACTGCTTCATAGTCGGGGTCGATATCGGGTCCCGTTCTGGTGGCTTCTATCAAACCAATATTAACGCCAAAATTTGCACTGCAGGCTAAAAAGTAGGCATCCTTTATTCCTTTCCGCATGGCGTTTATTCCCATCCGGTAACGTTCTACATTAGTGACGGGTAAAAAACTGACTCCCCTGGTCAATCCCTGGCGCATAAAGTCAATTTTAAAATAATCGACCTTCCAGTTTTCCCGGGCATTTTTCATTACGGCAGTGATGTAAGCCCGCGCTCCGGGATGAGAATAATCCCATAAAACCTGCGGATCATTGGTTACTTTATCCCTGTCCAATTCCAGGAGCTTCCCATCATCAGCATGAATAAAGTATTCAGGATGCTCTTTCGCAATATTACTTTCCGCGGAGGCTCGAAAACCATCAAAATGCAGACCGGCTTTATAACCGGCTTTATGAATTTTTTCAACCATTGCTTTTATACCGCCGGACAAGTTTTCCCGTACATCAAAATAATCACCCCGTTGCTTCCACCAGCCTCCATCGATTTGGATGATGTTCGGAGAAACGTTTAAATCACTCAGATACTGCGTATTTCTTTCCACCGCTTCTGCTGTAAAATACTGCTTGTAAAAATCCCAGGTTGCCCAGCCTTTCCAGTGCTTTTTAGAGGGGACGGGCACTTTATTTTCAACAGCAATCATACTGGCATACCGGTCTAAAAGTTTTTGCCATGAATTATCATGCAGCAAAACAATTTTTTCAAAGGAGTGTTTTTCACCCGCTTTTATAAGTTTGTGGTCACCATCACCATTAATATGTATCAGTCCATCTTCAGGATAAATGCTGCATAAGAATGTTCGCCATGATATCACTCCTGCCAAAATATAGTCTGCCGGGCCTCGTTTAAACAGAAGGTACATATTGTTATTCTTGCTTCGCATCGGCTTTCCGGTCTGCATTTGAAGCATATTGCCTTCACGCCTCAACATTTCATCGGCACCTACCATAAACGGCGTACCATCGGGAAGTGGTTTTTCAAGTGTAAGGCTGATATCTATTGTATTCAGCGTCTGGTCAGTCTTTGAACTATTAATAAGCTTTATACTGAACAGCTTATTATCCACCGATCCGTTTGTTGTAACAGTATGTTTAAAAAGTCCGTTCTGCGCGGCAACGACGTCTACCGTTACTGTCTGGCAAAAACTTATTTGATGCAGGAACAGCGCGGTTATGACGAAGAATAAAAATTTTCCAAATTTAATATCCATGATTATCTTTTTCCCGAAGTATTATCGGCTCAGAATCACTAATTCCTAATTTTTTAATATACCGGATTTGGACAATTTTGATTTGAGTTTAATGGGAGCCGTTTTTTTCGGTGTAGCAGGATCAAAGCCCGGTTTTTCAAAATCAGTGGCTCTTACAAAATTGGGTACAGGCATCTCACCTTTCATATAACGCTCGTAAAAATTGATAACCCTTGGTTCAGCATACGGATAATTATCGAAAACATCACCCTTACCAAACATACGGGGATCCTGCTGTGTTTTAAGTTCCCGCTCAAGTTGGGCCTTAAGACCCGCTTTGATTTTTGCAAAAGCAGGATCATTGGACAGATTCTTTATTGAATATGGATCTTTATCAGTTTGGTATAATTCCTCGGCAGGTTTTTTTCCAAAATCCATCACCCACAAATTATGATATGCTCCATTTCTGTTCGCTGCCAATATTTCTGATTTCGTAGGACTCCCGTCTGTATCCAAATACCCGGTTTCAGGATTGCCAGACGGCCAGCGGTCCGGCTTAAAGTTGATGGAATAAAAATAATTTCCTTTTACAATCGCCCGTACGGGATAGCCTTCATCATGCGGACGACCGACATCTTCTCGTTCCCTTCCTAAAAGAACATGATCTCTTGTGGCAATTCTATTTTTAGAGGTGAAATAGTTAGTCAATGATTTCCCTTGTATCGGCTGCATTTCGTCGGAAGCATTTATCCCGGCCACCTCAAGAAACGTAGGAGCGTAGTCTATAAAACTCACAAAATCATTGATTTTTCTTCCCGGAGAAACAATGTGATTTTTCCACATGATTGCCAAAGGCAGATGATTATCATAATCATACATGTGGCCCTTGACACGGGGAAAAGGCATTCCATTATCAGAAGTGACAACAATAATGGTATTGTCCAACTCGCCGGTCCGCTCTAAAAGGTCTAACATTTTCACCACCTGGCTGTCATAATATTCAAGTTCATACGCATAATCAAGCATATCATTGCGCACCGTTTCATTATCTATCCAAAAAGGCGGAACAGCAGTAATGTCAGTTATCTTTTTGTTTCCAACGGCCATACCTGAACCATAGTCGTACTGGCGGTGTGGCTCGTGTGAGCCAAACCAGAAACAGAAAGGTTGATCGGCGGGTTTATTCTTCAAAAACTCACTAAAATTTGCCGCATAATCAATGGGAGAAATACCACCGGTAGGCGTCTTTGTTTTTAAAGTACTGTAATTAGGGCCTGTCAAAAGGCGGGGTTTACCATCTGTCGTGCCTGAATTACCCGGAGCCCAGCCTTTGCCTGTGTAACCCGTCAGATAACCATGCTTTCCTAAAACCTCAATAAATGAGGAGAACTTTTCCGGAAATATGGCATTGTGGTTGCCCGCCGCTTCCAATTGCCAGGAATTTCTACCCGTGAGAATACAAGCCCGGGAAGGGGCGCACTTTGCGTTGGGGGTGTAAGCCCTATTGAACAAAAGACCTTCTTTGGCAACCCGATCAAAACCCGGAGTTTTAACCCAGCTGGTGAGGCCAAAACCGTACGCACTAAAATGCTGAAAGGAGGCATCATCTGCGATACAAAAAAGAATATTTGGTTTTTTCCCGGCTTTTGAATTGTTGTCTTGCGCATTTGTTGATGCCAACAAAAAACACAGAAAAAGACAGGCAGCTATTTTAAAAAAAGAAAGATGGTTATTGTTCATGGTTGGTTCGATGTTAATAGCCCGGGTTTTGAACTAATGCTGGTTCCACTAAAAGTTGCTGGTAAGGTAAGGGAAACCAAATTTTATTGGGTGTAAAGTTTGTTTTCAGTAAGGCCACGGCCGTGTTGTTGAAGCCCAATGACCTGTCACTGGTAAGACTACTAACTACCGAAGCATAGCGGCCAAGCCTTGTCAAATCAAAATGACGACTGCCTTCAAAACACAGCTCCCTGGCCCGTTCGTCAAGTAACTCCTGCACAAAATCATTATTAGTATAGGCAGTATTCAGTGTTGCCAAAGCCGCAGTAATATCAGCTGGTAAAGTAAGGGTTGTCGTAATGGCCCTTTTGCGTATCTGAGATAAATATGTTCTTGCCGAAGCAACGTTTCCAGACGTATAATAAATTGCCTCCGCATGCATGAGTAATATTTCCGCATAACGTAAGATTGGAAAGTTTCCATCCGTATTGTTTAGTATGATCTTTTTTAATTTAGGATCCCTGTAACGGAATTTACTACAGTAAAACACTTTTGTAGCCACAGTATTATTCGGTGACAACGGCGCCCGGGGAATGGCCAGTGCAGCAGGAACATAGTACCCTATACCTTCAATCGTTTCGTACAATGGATTCGCGGCAGGAATTTGCCCACTGAAATTCCATGATTTTCTATAGTCTGTGTAAACAATACCTGAAACAGCCGAAGTATATTTTGCGAATAATTCGCCGGTCGGAACAATCCTGCTGGTGCCACCGCCAACGGCTGCATTATTTCCGAGCGGTATCAAGGTTGCCTGGTAGGTTGGTTGATTTCCATTTGCCGGGTCACTGCTTGATTCAGTATTGAACAAAAATTCCTGGTATTGAAAGGACTTTGTAGTTTCTCTAAAAAGATAATCGTACCTGGGAATTAAAACATACTTGTTACTATTTACAATTTCTGTCGTGAGCATTAATGCGTTGCTATACATTGTCGCGCTATTGGCCCAGCTGAAATCATTTAAAGGAAAGGTAGAACCCGTACCAACATTATTCAGTTTACAACTCCCGACAAACTCGTATGCTTTTGCCAATAGTCCGGCAGCGGCATACTTATTTGCTCTCCCCAGCGAAGGAGAGGTTGTATTAAGATTTGTACGGGCATATTCCAGATCACTAAAAACCTGTGTGAACAATTCCTGAGCTGTATTTCTGGCTAAATTTTGAGCAGGGTTTGACACCGTTACCACAGGCGCACCCCCAAACATCATTCCCAAATACATGTACTCCAGGCCACGCAAAAACCTGGCTTCAGCAACGATTTGACTTTTACGCCCGGCATCCATAGACACAGCAGGGAGCTTTTCCAAAAGTAAATTGCATCGATTAATGCCTATGTATAAAAACGACCACGCATCCTGGGTAAAAATCGACTGGCTATTCCATGCGCCGTAACCGATGGGCGAATAACTTGGCTCACTTTGATTGTCCCTGGTGACCATTTCGTCCGTTCCTGCAGTGCCTAAAGTTGGAAACTGCGTATAAAATATACCCCCGGATTTTTCCTGTGTGTAACCGGAGTTCAGAATGGCATAACAACCGGTTAAAGCCTGCTCCATATCTGAGGCTGACTTATAAAAGTTTTCGGTAGACGTAGTAGAGTAGGGTTGGCCATTTAAAAAATCTTTCTTACAGGAACCAAGTCCCACGGTAAGCAAAAGCAGAAATATCAGGTATTGAAAGTTTTTCATTTGTAGCTTTTTTTGAATGTCAGTGCTTTTACTGGAATGAAATATTTGCTCCGAATAAGAAGGTGCGGGTTCTGGGAAATGCCAGCTTATCCACGCCGGTCAGCAAGGGGTCCCGCCAGGCAACCTCGGGGTCGTAACCCGAATATTTGGTAAAAGTGAACAGATTATTTGCCGTAGCATACACCCTGATACGTTTGATATGTAATCGTTCAATAGATGCATTCGGCAACGTATAGGCGAGCGTTACACTCTTCACCCTCAGGTACGAGGCATCTTCAACATAATAAGAAGAACTTACACCAGCGGTGGTATTTTTATTGGCAAAAGTACCGAATGCGTTTGTAGGGTTATCCACCGTCCACCTGTTGTAATAAAAGTCGCGCAGGATATTTGTTTTGATCTGAAATCCATTCAATAAATACTTTGATTGATTGATTACTTCATTACCATAAGAACCTTGCAAAAACATACTGAAATCAAAGTTTTTAAACCTCAGGGTATTTGTGAAACCACCACTAAATTTTGGTGCACTATGGCTTATTACGGTGAGATCTTTATCATCTACGATGCCATCTCCATTAATATCTTTGAACTTGAATGATCCGGGCACTGCCGATAGTCCGGCTACCGGTAATACGCCAGGTTTGATTACATAAACCCTTAATGCCGGATCCATGGCAGGATCGCTACTATTTTGCCAGGTAAAATCGGTTAATTGGTACACCCTGTCAAAAACGTAACCGTAGCCTGTCCCGATAGGTTGACCAACTAACACAGCCCCAATATTTCTTATCTCGCCAGGTACGGCCACAGGTATTATATTGGAGGCTCCTAAACTTTTAACGATGTTTTTATTGAAACTGATATTAAAATTAGACTCCCAGCTAAAGTTTTTTGAAGATATATTCTGGGAGACCAATGTTATTTCCAAACCTTTATTATCGATCCTTCCCAGGTTTTGCCACTGGGTATAAAAGCCGGTTACCACAGGGATAAGGGCCGGTAAAAGCATATTCGTTGTCTGCTTATAATATACATCGGCGGTAATTTGAAGCCGATCTCTAAAGAACCCGAAATCCAGGCCTGCATTGTATTGTAGCGTGTTTTCCCATTTCAGATCAGGATTGGCCTTATTGCCGGGAGCGGAGCCATATACGGCCACACCATTGGAAGAGTAATAGGCATCGGCCTGACTTCCAATATATCGGTAAGGAGGAATGCGTTCATTACCTGTTGTTCCAAAACTAATTCTGGCTTTCAGGTTGCTGAACACATTTTGTTTTTTCATAAATGGTTCAGACGAAACCTTCCAGGCTAATGCGGCACTGGGGAAATACGCCCATTTATTATTAGCGCCAAATTTATCTGAACCATCCGCCCTCATACTTGCCGTGAGCAGGTAACGATTCATAAAATTATAGTTCATACGGGAAATATAGGATAGGCGATTATTCCTGTAGTGGAAGTTGCTGTAAGCAGCCACCACTCCCGCTTTAGAAATATTCTGTACGCCGGTACTCTGATCTGCAAATTGTTGTCCTTCGAGACCATTGGACTGAAAATCATAGCTGCTGACCTCAAAAGCACCGACGAGATTTAAAACATTGTTTTTATTAAAAGCTTTGTTATAAGTCAACTGATCAGTATTTATAAAGCTCTGGGTCTTGATATTATTAATAAAGGCATCACCACCCACCCGATTTCCCTGGAAAGTGTTGGAGCCGTAAAATTCTTCACCCTTTGAATTTGATAATGTACCACCTGCGATAGTGCTCAAACTTAAAGAAGGACTAATTTTATACGTAAGATTGATATTGGTGATAAGGTTCTGGAGTGTAGTTTTTTTATACGCATTGTCAATAAGCTCTGATGGTGTAACGTAATTGGCCTCTATATCCACGAGGGGATCATATACCTGAACGGGCTTTGCATAAACAATAGATTGCACTACGCCGTTTCCATAAAAGTTTGAGCCACTGTTTGTAGCTCCATTTAACACAGAAAAACTATTGCTGATATTGAAGCCAATTTTTAACTTTTCGGTTGCCTGATGATCCAGACGCAGCCTTAAAGAATACCGATCATTGGTATTTTGATTTATTATCCCCTGGTCAAGCAAAGCGCCAAAGTTTCCAGAAAAAGTGGTGTTTTTGTTTCCCCCGCTTACCGTCAGGTTATGAGATTGGGAAAAAGAAGTCTTATAGATTTCCCTTTGCCAGTCATTTTTTGGAATGGTGTCAAAATTTCTTGGCGTATAATTTCCCAATGCATCGGGACCGGTAGCCACTATTGGCCCGGTGGGGTTTATCAGCGTTTGATATTTTACAAATTCATCGGCATCCAGAACATCCAATCGTTTACTAAGTTTCCCGATACTTAAATAACCGTCATAATCCAGATGCGGGCTACCGGCAACACCACTTTTTGTGGTAATAAGAATAACCCCGTTAGCACCCCGGGAGCCATAAATAGCCGTGGCTGAAGCATCTTTAAGCACTTCCACGGACGCAATATCTGCAGGATTGATATTGGCCAACGGATTTGATGTGGTAGAACTTGGCACGGAAGAAGCAGCCGCTTCGTTAGTATTTACATCTATTGGCACTCCGTCAATAACAAATAAAGGCGTTGAGGAACCATACACCGAACTTCCTCCCCGAACGGTAATATTTAAACCGGCACCCAGGTCTC
>JBDTEB010000451.1:0-4046 GCA_039922795.1 Chitinophagaceae bacterium | reverse complement strand
ATCTGTGCCGGCTGATAAAATCCCATGGGCATGCTATTCAGCAATGCACAGGCAAAAACATCCGGATAAAAACATTTCAGCCACGAGGAAACATAAACGAGCAATGCAAAACTGGCAGCATGACTTTCAGGGAAACCATAACTTCCAAAACCTTCAAGCTGTTTAAAGACACGTAAGGCATACTCCTTCTCATAACCACGTTCCGTCATTCCTTTTACAAGCTTCTCTTCAAATTTTGTAACCATTCCTTTTGCTTTAAAAGTGGCCATGCTCCTACGCAACTCATCCGCTTCCGCAGGAGAAAATCCCGCAGCTACAATGGCTATCTTCATTGCCTGTTCCTGGAATAAAGGAACCCCTTTGGTTCGTTTCAGTATTTCTCTCAATTCTTCTGAAGGATATTCTTCAGGCTCTTCTCCATTTCTCCGCCGTAAATACGGATGCACCATATCTCCCTGGATGGGGCCCGGTCTCACGATTGCCACCTCTATCACGAGATCATAAAACACTCTTGGTCTTAACCTGGGCAACATCGCCTGCTGGGCACGACTTTCAATTTGAAAAACGCCAATGGTATCTGCACGACAGATCATATCATATACTTCAGTATCATCCTGCGGAATATTGGCCAGCGTGAGGTCCTTGTGGTAATGGAGTTTAGCGAGATCGAAACCCTTGCGGATACAGGTGAGCATACCCAGGGCCAGCACATCGATCTTGAGAAAACCCAGGGCATCGATGTCATCCTTGTTCCACTCGATACAGGTACGATCTTCCATCCTCGCATTCATCACCGGGCAGAGATCGGATAGCTTTCCGCGGGTGATCACAAATCCACCCGTATGCTGGCCTAGCTGACGGGGGAAACCCATGAACTGCCGGGTAAGCTCAAGCACTTTACGCAAATGTTTGTCATCGGGATTCAACCCTTGTTCTTCGATCCGTTTTCCTTCAAACCACTCATCGGTAAATTCCCAGATAGATCCGGATAGTCTGTTGATAGTATCTGTGGTTAGTCCCATCGCTTTCGCCACATCCCTGATTGCTCCTTTCTGGTGTTGCTGGGTTACCGTTGCCACGATGGCCGCCCTGTCCCTGCCATATTTTTTATAGATGTACTGGATCACTTCCTCCCTTCGCTCGTGTTCAAAATCCACATCTATATCCGGTGGTTCGTTTCTTGCGGAAGAAATAAAGCGTTCAAATAAAAGATCAATTTTTGTTGGATCGACGGAAGTAATTCCGAGGCAATAACAAACGGTGGAATTGGCTGCTGAACCACGTCCCTGGCAAAGGATTCGCTGCTCTCTGGCGTACTTCACGATATCATATACCGTGAGAAAATACGGCGCATAATTCATCTCCTCTATAAACTTCATTTCATGAATTATGGCATCACTGATTTTTTTGGGTATTAATTCACCATATATTTCCCTGGCCCCTTTCCAGGCCAGCTCAGTGAGCTCCTGTTGCGGACTTCGGCCTTGCTGCGTGATCTCTTCAGGGTATTCGTATTTTAAAGTATCCAGGTTAAACTGACAAGCCTCGGAGATCTCCTGCGTTTTTACGATGGCATCGGGATAATGCCTGAATAGTCGAAGCATTTCTTCCTCTGGTTTAAGGAATCTTTCGGCGTTGGGATGCAGTCGGAAACCTGCTTCGCCAATGGTGCATTTTTCGCGAATACAGGTGAGTACATCCTGCAACTGCCTTCTTTCTGTTTCGTGATAATGCACATCATTTGTAGCCACCAGAGGGACTTGCATTTCACCACCAAGCCTGGCCAGACTGAATAAATACTTGTTGTCGTCGCCGAGATACCGGCGGGATGCGGCGACATAAAAATCTTTTCCGAAGGCCTCACGGTATTCAATAACCGCAGATTTAAAATCGGGTTCAAAATCAAATTTTCCATTCAATGCCGGCGGGGGTATCAAGATCATTTTGCAGCCTTTGGCATGCTGATAAACATCTGCTTTGTATAGATGACACTCACCCTTTTCTGCTCTCAGGTTTCCCAGGCTGAGCAATGCACTTAACTGCGAGTAGGCATTGGTGTTGGCAGGATATGCGAGCAGACTGAATCCATCGAGCAGGTCGAGCCGGCAGCCGGGAATAAAACGGATTCCCACTTTTTTTGCCGCCACATGCGCGCGCACGATTCCGGCAAAACTGTTTCTATCTGCCAGGGAGACTGCTTTGTAACCTAGCAGGGCAGCCTGTTCCACCAGTTCCTCCGGGTGCGATGCGCCGCGGAGGAAAGTGAAATTGGAGGTCATTTGGAGTTCGGTGTAGGTCATTTGATTTTTGGTAGTTGTTTCAAAGGGTGGTTGCCTGCGAATGATGTATGGGTTGGCTTGAGAGCGGTTTGCCTGATTAATCGCAGTGAAGGCGGACGCGAGGCCCGCCCCTACAATACATTTAAATGATACATAACATGAGGTGCCAAATTTTAATTGAATCAGGGTCACGATTCGGTGCCAGATTTCAATTGGGTCAGGAATATCATGTGGTTCCAGATTTCAAATGGATTGTATGCATCACGTAGTCCTTACGCGAAAAAGCCGTGTAAAAACCATTGATACTTTGTTTCACCGGTGTAATGCCCCGATCGGAAGAGCCAATATCGCTGACCCTCTTCGTCTTCTACCGCGTAATAATCGCGGTGCTGGCCTTCCTGGATCCACCACTCCTGCTCGATCCTTTCCGGACCATCCGCTTTTATTATTTTATGCACCCTCCCCTTGTACCGGAACAACATAGGGGGATAATCAGGGATCGGTGCAGTTACTTCCACCGGCTGCGGTTCTGGAAACAGCTGCAGAGGTCTTGGCCTGTCAAGCTTCCATGCAGTTGAAGAAATTTCATCCAGTGAATTCGCTTTTTTTATTGAGCGCTCCGGCCAGTAATGTTCATCTGGCAGGTAGCGACGGATGGCACTCGCTCCGATCTTTCCTGAAAGCCTGTCGAGCAGCTCCGAAAGATCAGGATGATCTAATCCACAACTTGAGTCCCAAATCCTTTCCTGTACAGCATCCTGCTCTTCCACTTTCTGTGCTTCGAGCAGAAACAATTCGATACCGAGTGCAGGTTCAATCGTACTAATCTTTGTTTCAAATAAACGGGAAAGATGTTTCATACTTGAAGAAGGCCGGTTTGTGGAGATACCGATACCGATGATTTCCCCATCAACCCGAAAGCATTTAAGGCGTGCAACTCTTAATCCTTTACCCTCTTTTTTCAAACGTGCACACAATGCTTCCAATAAATGATTTATAGCTATTTCAATTCCTGTTGCACTCACGATGGGTTCAAGACAGGGAAGTCTTTCCTGGTAAGGTTCAATTGGTGTGACGGATTCAATAAATTCTGCTTCATATCCCATGGCCTGGTCCAGCCTTTCAAGAAGGCCCTGGCCAAAACGCCTTCTCAGGGATGATCTGGGCATGCGTAAAAAATCTTTAATCTCCCGCAAACCCAGTTTGAACAATCGTTCCAGCACTTCCGGTTCAAGCCTTAGCGCAGCCGGCGGAAGAGAAAGCAAGGCTTCTGTTGAAGAACCAGCCTCAACAAGAAGTTCTTTCCCAAATCTTGAAACCGCCCAGGCTGCACCAATGGTATCTGCCATGCCTGCACGAACCTGATACCCTCTCGACGCAAAGCGTTTATGGATCTCGGTGAGGTATGCAGATTCCCCTCCCCAGAGATGCGCGCACCCGGTGACATCAACGATCAATCCATCCGACAGATCGATGGCTACCACCGGTGAAAAACAGGTGCTCCAGTCCGCAATACGTTTCAATAGTTTCTCTGACTGGCCCGGAGGATAATCGATCACTTCAAGCCCAGGGATAAATGCTCTCGCATCAGCTACTACCATGCCTTTGATCACACCCAGGTTTTCTGCCAGCGTGTTTGCTGCTGTGACTACCATCCTCCCATGATCCGGAGATGCCAGCACAAATGGAAGTTTGCCAAGCTCTGGCCTGCGGATAATGAACCAATCCGTCAGTAAAAAGCGGAACCATATGGCTACAAATCTTTTG
>JBDTEB010000450.1:0-6170 GCA_039922795.1 Chitinophagaceae bacterium | reverse complement strand
TCTCCAGGGATTTGTTGGCAGATTGTTCCGTGAATTCGGGATAGTGGTGGCTGGCGCAGTTTTGATCTCTGCATTTGTATCGCTCACATTGACGCCTGTACTAAACGTAAAACTTACCAGGAAGGTGCACAAGAACTCCTGGTTCTATACTAAAACAGAGCCTTTTTTCGTGGGTATGGAAAGGGGATATAAGAGTCTGCTGCTAAAATTTATGAAGGTCCGCTGGGTAGGTTTTGTGGTTATCGCCATATGTGCCGGTGTAATCTTTTGGATCGGAAGTACTTTGCAATCTGAACTTGCGCCTATGGAAGATCGCAGTCAGTTCAGGATGCAGGTGACAACGCCAGAGGGTACAGCTTTCGACTATATGGATCGCTACATGGACCGCCTTACCACTTTCCTTCTTGACTCGGTGCCAGAGAAACGCATTCTGATCAGCATGACCGCACCGGGCTCCAGTTCTGGTTCAGCCAATAACGGATTTGTGCGCGTCACGCTGGTCGACCCGAATTTACGGGTTAGGTCCCAGCAGGAGATCGTAGACATGGTAACCAGGAACATGGGCAAATTCAATGAAGGCAGGGCATTTCCAATACAGGAGCAGACGATCTCGGTTAACCGGCGCGGTGGACAGCCGGTGCAGTTCGTGATGCAAAACAACGACTTTGAAAAACTCAGAGCTGCTTTGCCGATTTTCCTTGAACACGCCAATGCTAACCCGGTATTACAGGGTGTGGATGCTGACCTTAAATTTAATAAACCCGAACTGAGGGTAAGCATCGACAGAATGAAAGCAAGCCAGCTGGGGATTAGTGTGGAGGATATATCGCAGGCACTCCAATTATCACTCAGCGGTACCCGGCTCGGTTATTTTACCAAGGAGGGAAAACAATACCAGGTTATCGGACAGGTGGCGAGAAATGACCGTGATGATCCTACAGATCTGAAAGGGATTTACGTACGCAACGCCAAAGGCACGTCAATATCTCTCGACAATCTCGTCAGTTTTGATGAAGCAAACACTCCTCCCTCGATATACCATTTCAACAGGTATAAATCAGCAACTATATCTTCCGGTCTGGCTCCTGGCAAAACAGTCGGGGATGGTGTAAAAGAAATGCAGAAACTGGCGGCTCAATACCTGGATCCAAGTTTTGCAACATCGTTATCAGGATCTTCGCGTGACTATGCAGAAAGCGCGAGTAATACCAGCTTTGCGCTGATTCTCGCCCTGGCACTGATCTATCTCATTCTCGCTGCTCAGTTTGAAAGCTTTGTCGATCCATTCATTATTATGTTCACCGTGCCTCTCGCGATAGCGGGTGGACTGATCTCCCTCTGGATGTTCAACCAGACCCTCAACATATTCTCCCAGATTGGACTGATCATGCTGATCGGACTGGTCACAAAAAATGGGATCCTGATCGTGGAGTTCGCCAACCAACAGCGGTTGGAAGGCATGAATAAAAAAGACGCAGTGATCTATGCCGCCAGGGAAAGGCTTCGACCAATCCTGATGACCAGTCTTGCCATGTCACTCGGTGCTCTTCCGCTGGCACTCTCGCTCGGAGCTGCATCGACCAGTCGTATGCCGCTGGGAATAGTTATTGTGGGCGGTATTATTTTTTCACTCATCCTTACCTTATTTGTGATCCCGGCGATGTACACGTTCCTGTCGACCACAAAATCGAAAAGTAAACTGGATGAAACTGTCATAGTTAAAGTAGATGCTTAGAAATTTCGTACAAAAGAACCTCTTTATCATACTTATTTCCTGCCTGGGGTTGCATGCGCATGCACAGGATATGCTTACCGTTCATGATGCGATCGGGGCTGCGCTGCAGCATAATTACGATATCCGGACAGTGCGCATCGACAGTGCATCTTACGCAATCAATAATGAATATAAAAATGCAGTGTTCCTTCCACAGTTTAGTGCAACGGCCACAAGACTTTTCAATTCAAATAACCAGCGTCAGCAATTATCGGATGGCAGCATCAAGGAACGCGATGGCATAAAATCGAATAACCTTCAGGCATCTGTGAACATGAACTTGGTGCTTTTTGACGGTTTCAGAATGTTTGCCACAAGGGAAAAATATGCTGAATTCATTAGGCTTGGTTCTTTTGCCATCAGGCAGCAGGTGACTGTTTCCGTCGCTGACGTGGTGAATAACTATTATAATATTGTCAGGCAGAAACAACAGCTTAAAGCCATCGAGGAACAGATCTCGATCAACAACGAGCGGGTACAGCTGGCAGATAAAAAATTCAGCGTTGGCCTAGGTGCAAAACCTGAATTGCTGCAGGCCAAAGTAGATCTGAACGCCCAGAAAGCGGCCCATCTTACGCAGGAAACACTGATCGCCCAGTTGAAAGAACAACTCAATCAGCTGATGGGAAGTCCCGTCACTAATTCGTTTGAAGTAGCCGACAGTATTCCCATCAATCATGACCTGATCATCAGCAAAATTCGCAGCGAAGTGGAAGAAAACAACCCTGCGCTCCAGGTTGCAAAAAAGAATATAGATATTTCAAGACTTATCTACAAAGAAGTAAAGGCTGATCTTTATCCTTACCTGAGTCTCAATAGCGCTTTCAATTTTTCGAGAGTAAATAATGCGGAAGTCATCAATACCTTCACACCCCTTTTTAATCGGAATAAGGGGCTGAATTACGGACTTACCCTCAACGTTCCCATCTTGAGAGGGTTTAATACGAGAAGGCTTACCAGACAGGCGAAACTCGACATCGAGACACGACAGGTTGCCTTTGACAACCAGTTTTCTCAGATCGACGTTAGTGTAAACAATGCCTTCAAGAATTATGAGCTGTATAAAAAACTCCTGAACCTCGAAGAAGATAATATCCTGCTCGCGAAAGAAAATGTGATCATAGCACTACAGCGTTTCAAACTCGGAATCTCAACAAATCTCGAACTCCGGGCAGCGCAACTGAGTCTTGAACAGGGTTACGACAGGTTGATCGCGGCCCGTTATAATACAAAAGTGGCCGAGACAGTCCTGCTAAGACTACAGGGAAATATTGTTACAGAGACCAAATAACGGTCTGATAGTTTTGCCGTCAATGTCCTTACCATAATTTTCCCTTTCTTTGCTCTTCAAATAAATATGATGGCGCCTGTGGTTGGAATAATAATGGGTAGTGACAGTGATCTTGAGATCATGCAGGGCGCCGCCGCTATTCTCCAGGAATTTGACATTCCATTTGAACTGACCGTGGTTTCTGCGCATCGAACACCCAGACGCATGTTCGATTATGCCGTCGCGGCAAAAGATCGCGGTCTTAAAGTGATCATTGCGGGAGCCGGCGGCGCAGCGCATTTGCCGGGAATGGTCGCTTCACTGACCAGTTTGCCGGTAATCGGAGTGCCGGTGAAATCTTCCAACTCAATTGATGGCTGGGACTCAATACTTTCGATTCTTCAGATGCCCAACGGTATTCCCGTTGCTACGGTAGCGTTGAACGCTGCAAAAAATGCCGGATTGCTGGCAGCAGCGATGATTGGCGCATTTGACGAAAATATTTCCGCAAGGGTGGTAAGTTATAAGAAGAAACTGGAATCCGACGTTATCCTGAAAGTGGATGTCCTTAAATCCCAGGGCTGGCTGAACACCTTTGATAATTAACATCTTATGAAGATCCATTTTCTGGAATTTAAAAGCCTTGAAGAGCTTGAACCTGTGACAGGCATCGTATCCTCCGACGAGCAGTTTTACCTGGTATCGGCAAAAAATAGCCAGGTTCATGTAGCAGACAAAAACTGGAAGGTTTCAGAAACGCTAAGTATCGACGATACTCCTCAGGATGCTGCATCAGACTCGCTAGAGGATGAAGCTTGTGTTATTGTTCGTGACAACAAACAACCTGCCCTGCTGATTCTGAAATCAGGCAAAGGAGAAAATAATAATTACGGTTACCTGATGAACCTGAAGTCGCGAGCGGTAGAAAAAATCGACCTGTCTGTTTTCTACAACAGGATGAGACAGGCTGGTCTGGCCGACCTTAATCTGCAATCGGCAGTTGTGATAAATGACAAAATTGTGCTGTGCAACAGGGCAGCCGATAAGCTCGATAACGAGAATCGCCTGATTTTTATTAGCGGTGACTTCTGGAAAAAACAAGCCACAGCCGACATTTTCAAAGCAAAGATTGAGTGGGAACAACTACCTGACCTGAAGCTGACCATAACAGCGCTGACTTACTCCTATGAAAACGACTGGCTGATACTTACCGCCACGGCTGATAAGAAATCCGGCGAAAGAGAATCTGGCGCTGTAGTGGATTGTTACATGGGAGTGGTAGAAAATGCTTTTCGGAAATCTGACCGTAAAAGGATCAGGATCAACGAATCTTTTAATCTTTCCGATCTGGACCCGGTACTGGAAAACCAGGCTATCGAATCACTTTGTCTGCAAGCCGACAAAGAAAAAAAATTAAAGCTTCACCTGGTTTCGAAAGACAGTAGCGGAGAATACTATCTGCTGAAGCTCCGGTTAAAATCATAGGTTCTCCTCAGTCAAAACAACAAATTCCTGCTTTAGCGTAAGCGAATGATCATAGATCATCCGTAAAAATTCACGACCATATTTCGCATAATAGGGAAGCACGTTTTCAATGCGTTCCTGCAGCCCGCTGTGAGGAAATAGTTTAGCTTTCAATTCCTTTAGTTGTCGGGACTGGTCTTCAAACTTGCGCTTTTCCGCACGCATCATTTTCTTCTCGAGATTTTCAAGTTTTCTGCTGGCCCCTGCCAGAAGATTATCCACATGTTTATTCAAAGTGGGATCGACACTGGTTGCCAGATCCCTCATCTTCGCATACTCATGGGCGATAACGTTCCGTTCGTCTGAAAGGGTCAGTTTATGAGCGGAACGTTTGCGCACGATCTCATTGATGATCTCGAATTCGGGCCTGAATATCCCTGCAACGTCAAGATTCAATCTATCCATTATTCGCTTCCATTTCGTCTCGATGAACAGGAATGAATTGCGAAGAACCAGTACGGGAAAGGGTACCTGGTAGTGTTCAAACAATGCCTTTAGCTCAAGCCAGTAGGCAGTTTCGCCTCCACCACCGATAAAGGCGATATTCGGCAGGATTTTTTCCTGGAAGAGCCCGCGAAGAATTACGTTCGGACTAAACCGTTCGGGATGTTCGTCCAGTTCCTTCAAAATTTCCTTTTCCGAAAAGCGGATATCCGTATCCGTTACCCGCCACTCTTCACCTGTTTTCACGATGCGGGAACGGATATCATTCTTCAGGTAGAAAAGATTGATTTCCCTTGGTTGCGCCTGCACCTTATAAGAATCGGATATTTCTCTGATGGACTTTTGAACGATACCTGAAGCGGTCTGATGAAGCAGGTCATCAGCAAATACTTCGCTCATGGTGGCCTTTAGTCCGGGATCATCCGGAATGATGGTCACCAGGCCGTATTCACCAAACAGGGCATGAACAATTTTCAAAGTGGCTGCCTGTATAGTGGATGTATCAAGATAACCGTCCTTTAGCATCACCATCAACTCTTTACCATGCGGATATGTATCAAGTTCGCCCTCCAGCCTGCTTATGATCTTCTCAAGGCCATTCGTTGACATTCTTCCAACGGCGCCTTTCTGTGTAGTGTCCCAGTTTAATTTTTCTCCGTTGAGGAATATATGACCGAGTTCTTCAAGATCAGCGTCTTCGCTGCCCATGTAGAATACCGGAACGAATGTAAACTCCGGAAATTTTTTTGAAAGCTCAGCTGCAAGCTTTACGACGTGAAGAATTTTGTACACGAAATACAGATGGCCCGTAAAAATATTGGGCTGATGTGCCGTTACGATAGTGAATGTATTTTCATTTTTAAGCAGATCAATATTATGATTTACTTCAGCACTCACGGGCAGCTTCCGGTATTGATCAGTTAGAAATTCGGTAAGCAAAACCCGGTTCACAGGAAATTTCTTTCTCTGTTGTATTGCCGCAAACATCCCGTCATAGGTAACCGGATAAGAAATGAAATGCTCTAGCTCAGGTGCTCTCGCGAGGTAGTCGGTGATGATCCTGGAGAACTGTCCTGTCTGTTGGTAAGGGATAAGTGTAGAGATACAATCCATTCGGCAATAACTGATAGGTGTTTGTTGTGGTTAACAAACTTACTG
>JBDTEB010000449.1:0-2729 GCA_039922795.1 Chitinophagaceae bacterium | reverse complement strand
GTCACAGTTAAGGTATTTCCTGAAAGAAAATTAACGTCAGAAACCACTGCTTTGGTTATTGGATTTACATTATTCAAACCGGCTGTAATTCCTGTCTGGAAAGCAATCAGCTCGGGACACCCCCCGTAAAGATTGATAAAACTTTTTACTGTTTTCGAGGCGTCATAAGTGAGATCTGCGGTCTTGAAACGAACAAAAACACCCTGTTTATTAAACTCTACATCCTGTTTGACGAGGTTGCCACCGGTATAGGTAAACTTGTATTGAAGAGCAACCATGTTTGGTATGGAATCAAACGAAAGTGTTTTTAAGGCGAGTTGTCCTCCAGCATTGTAAGTGTATTTCGCAGTCACCTTTGAACCAAGTTTATTTTCAGGGTCCTGGTACCCATGAAATTCGGTGATCTTCCCATCTGTACCCGTTACAAAGTATTGCTGCGGGTCAACCTGAATTTTACCTGCAGGATAGCTGAAGGGGAAACTGCCATACATAGCTCCGGAAGAACTGTCCAGCACATCAAGATTTACCAGTTTGTGTTCAGCGTTGAAAGTGCTGATATAGGCATAGGTATTTAAACCGGATACCTGGTCATATTCAAGAAAATCAGACAGTTGACAGTTTGATGTTCCAGGCGGGGTCATGGTACTGTCGCCAGGAAGGGCACCTGTTTCCAGACTGATCTCTTTTTGACAGGACATCATCATCACAGGCACCAGGAGCAACAGCAAATAAAAAGATCTTTTCATTGTAATTTTTTAACTCGAAAACAGGTTTAATCAGGAGATCTGGATATGATCGTTGACGTGAGAATTTGTTTCTACCACAGGATGTTTGGACGCCTCATGTTCAGCCTTGAAAAACCTTTTCTGAAAAATCAGAATGGCGATCACACCCACCGAAATTGCTGCATCGGCAATATTAAAAACAGGACTAAAAAATTCAAAAGATCTTCCTCCGATTACCGGGAACCAGGAGGGATAATTTGAGTCAATGATCGGAAAATAAAGCATATCGACCACCTTTCCATGAAGAAATCCTGCATACCCTCTTGCCGGGAATATCCTGGCAACATTGGTATATGTACTTTCCTCAAATATCAAACCGTAAAACATGCTGTCGATCAGGTTGCCCAGGGCACCTGCGAAAATGAGACTGGCGCAAACGATAAATCCCGGGTGATACTTTTTCCGGATGATGCTGGCAAGATAGAAAACACCAAAGACCACAGCGATAAATCTGAACAGGGTCAATGCCATTTTACCCCATTCGCCACCGAATTTCCAACCCCAGGCCATACCTTCATTTTCAACGAAATAAATCTGGAACCAGCTGCTCTTCCAACCCAGGGGCCTGATACCCCGGTCGTAAGACGTTAGCATGGTATGAAATTCATCCCAGGTATAACTGAGTGGCATGTGCGTTTTTATCCAGATCTTAAGTGCCTGGTCTGCAACGAGAATCAAGAGTATCAAGAAGAAAACTGATCTGGCCTTCACTTCAAAAATTTAAACGCAAATATAACCGTAAAGGCCGAGCCAGCCTAACGATTCGGGCTTTGTCGGCGACAACGGAAGGCCGACCGCAAACTGTTACTCATAGTAAACACGCTTTACCCGCTGGGAGATGCCTGTCATGATCTCATAGGGAATTGTTTCCGCCCAGGCAGCGAGTTGGGAAACGGAGAGTTCTTTCCCGAAAACGATGACCACATCCCCCTCGCTCACCCCTTGTATGCCGGTAATATCGATCATGGCCATATCCATACAGATATTTCCGATAACGGGAGCAAGCTTGCCCCTTACCCACATGTGCCCCTTGCCGTTGCTAAGTCTGCGCGGATAGCCGTCGGCATAACCGAGGCGCACAGTGGCAACCAGCGAGTCGTGATGAACCATACCTTTTCTGCCATAGCCAACCGATTCACCCGCCCGAAGCGATTTAATCTGGGCGATGGTAGTTCGAAGGGTTGTGGCTTCAACAAGGTCAAGATCGGGATGATTGATTCCGGCAACACCATACAGGCCAATACCCAGCCGCACCATATCGAGCTGCAGATCGGGGTGCCGGATTATTGCCGCAGAATTTGCAAGGTGCCTGAGAAAATGAAAACCAGTGATACGGTGTATTTTGTCGCAAGCCTCAAAGTACAGCCAGGCCTGGTGTCGGGTGAAATCATCCTGCAGCGGGTCTTCGCTGGCAACCAGGTGACTGAACACCGACTTGACCAGAAAAACGCTGTGCTTGAGATGCTCGGCGAGTTTTTCTACCTCGAACGAAGGAAAACCCAGCCTGTTCATCCCGGTTTCGATCTCGATATGGATGGGATATTTTTCTATTCTTTTCTTCCGTAAAAAATTGCTGAAGCTTTCCAGTAACCCGAAGGAATAAATATCCGGTTCAAGATCATAAAGCTGCAGGGTATCAAAAGTATTTTCCTCAGGGTTCATCACCATGATCGGTATGGTAATTCCTGCTTTGCGCAGGTCCACCCCTTCGTCGGCGTAGGCTACGGCGAGATAATCCACTTTCTGAAATTGGAGCAGGTTAGCAATCTCGTAACTGCCGCTTCCATAAGAGAAAGCCTTTACCATCGCCATCAGCCGGGTCTCCGGCCTGATGAATTTCTGGTACTCGTTCAGGTTATGGAGCAAGGCGTTCTGGTCGATCTCCAGAACCGTCTGATGAACTTTTTGCTCGAGTAACCTGCCGATCTGTTCGAACTGGAAAAC
>JBDTEB010000448.1:0-6530 GCA_039922795.1 Chitinophagaceae bacterium | reverse complement strand
CAAGTTTCCGGCTATCCATTAAAAGATCTTCAATAACAGCTCCCGGCAGCCTACAGAAAAACTCTCCTTTTATTATCGCGGCAATATCTTCAATCCTGTATTTCAACCCTTATTGTTTTGTTTCAATTTCCCCTTCTTCCTCATCTGCTCTATTAATTGAATACAGTATAGATCCAATAATACAGACAACGATGACCAGCAAAGAAATGTAAATAGGAATGGTGAAAAAATATTCCAGCAACATCTTCAACCCGATGAACACCAATACTACTGCGATGCCCTGCGGCAGATAGGTAAATTTGTTGATTGCACCCTTTAACAGAAAGAAAAGCGATCGCAGGCCAAGTACGGCAAAAATGTTTGAAGTATATATCACCAGGCTGTCCTGCGAAATGGCAAACACCGCGGGTATGGAATCCAGTGCGAAAACGATATCCGTACCTGCGAGCATCAGCACAACGAGAGACATGTAAGTAAAATATCTTTTACCATTCTTCATGATGGTAAATTTTCCGTCGTGAACTTCTGCTGTAACAGGAATAAAACGGATCAGGAATTTATAGATCTTATTGTCTGCGAGGTTGGCATTTTCACCTTCCTTGGCCATAAACATTTGTATCCCTGTATAAATTAATATCACCCCGAAAACGTACAACAACCATTCAAACCGATGGATCAATTCTATACCCACGGTGATAAAAATCATACGCAATACAATAGCCATCAATATTCCAATCAATAGAACGCGGGCGTAATATTTTTCTTCAATTTTAAAAAAAGAAAATATCAGGATAAATACGAAAATATTATCGATACTTAATGACCATTCCATCAGGTAGGCACTCAGGTATTCTAGCGGAATTTTATGCGGCTGTGGTGTATGTCGCAGATCTATCCATAAATAAACGAAAAAGCCCATAGCCAGCGCAACCCAGAAGATGGTTTGCCACATGGCTTTAGTCATGGAAACGGTGGAATTTTTCTTACTTAATACCCCGAGATCAATCACTAGGGCTATAATTAGTACTATTGCAAAAACCAGGAACTCAGGTGTCATTCACGCAATTAATTAAGGGCAAAGATAAGGCACGCAAGTTCAGAGCAATCTTATCAGGCGTATTTGGCTATGAAACTGGCAGCTTTCGAAGTTTAGGTTGAAAACGACGCCGCTGGATATACTGGTAGATCGACCCAAAAACGATGATCAGTACAACCGGCACCACGATAGTGATCACCTGCCAGAAACTTCTTTGGTCTTCAACTTTGGTTTTATCAAGCAACCGAAGGGTGAAATCTTTACTCCTGGTTTGCAATATGCCCGATTTATCCGTCAGGTATTCAATACTGTTCATCATAAAATCCTTATTCGCATACTGGTACCCGGTGTACAAATTGCGTCCCATCGTAAGCGGTCCCTGCTTTTGAGACACTTCGTTGAGCGCAATATCGCCATCGGAAGCAACGATCATCTTGCCATCATCACCTCCCGCGGCCATAAAGGTCATTTGATTTGCCGCCAGGGAATCTCGCATCGCCGTGGTAAGCCGGTTGGCAAAAAGAGACGTAAACTTTCCTTCCAGCAGAACGGCAATGGGAATATCTTTTTTTGTATAACTGTCATAATCTTCCTTCGTTTTCAACGCCTGCAGGGTCACTTTGGCCGGGCTTGATAATGTTTTCGCCTGACCGGAAGTGGATAAAAGAATCGTCTTTTTCAGGTCGCCTGCTTTTACCGTATCGATGGAAGAAGGAAACTGAGAGACAATATAATCGAGATTTTTGGCAATCGGATGACCATTGGTATTAATAAGCAACGGAAAATAAGGCCAGGGAAGAAGTTCCATTTGCGGCTTTCCACCCACACTTCCTACTACCGATGGCAGCTGGTCGCTATTCAGATCAAGCACCAGGTCGGTGTTGATCCTTACTCCGTATTTAAACAGCTGGTCGTCAATATTCAGGCCTCTGTCAAATGCCACAAAATCATGCTGTGATCGTTGTAAACTGTCGTATTCCGCGTAAAGGTTATCGATCAGCCACATCGCTTTGCCACCATGCATGACGTACTGATCGATCTTTAATTTTTGCTGATCGGTAAAAGGCTGGGTTGGCTTTACAATAAGGATGGCTGCAAAAACATCGGGAATGACGCCCACCTGGTCAATCGGAACAAACCTGAAATGGTAGGATGCTTTCAAAGTATTTACCAGGTCGTACACATTGTAAGACATCGACTCGCCATTGCCAGCCAGGTACCCAACCCATGGCAAACTATCCTGCGTAAGCTTGTGAATGGTGCCTGCCAATTTGTATTCGAGCAGCGCCTCTGCATTATTTAAAGAGTTGATTCCATCTACCGCACTCTGGCCCTGCAAAAAATCGATGGCGGTCTGTTTACCCTGGTAAGTAACAAGGGCACCAGGATAAATATATTGCTCCTCGCGGCTTTCCCCGGTTTTTGTTTGGGCCTTTACATTCATCGGCGATAGCCCAAGCCGGTTTAGCGAATCGATAAAGGCATTTTTTGCGTCTTCAGACAGGCCATCGCCGGGTTTTTCAAAGGAATAGGTGATGTTGCCTTTACCGTAATCCTTGAACTCCTGCAACATTTCCCCGGTAGAGTTTGCCAGTTTTTTAAAACCCGCCGGCATATCCCCGGAAAGAAATATAGTCAGGTGAACAGGACTGGAAAGATTCTTTAAAAGGGTTTTGGTAGGTTCGGAAAGCGTGTACCGTTTCTCTGCCGTGAGATCGATTCTGGCGTGAAAAAGGTTGGACAATACATTAATTAACACCAGTAAAGGAATCAGTAACAGTATACCCATTTTTGAAAACCACAGTTTCTTCACATGCACATATTTAATTGCTTTTCAGCCGGTTACGGGTCATGAAAAGAAAAAAGAAGATCAGGCTGAGAAAATAAATAACATCCCTGCTGTCAACAACCCCCCGGCTGATACTCCGGTAATAGAAATCCATACCCAGCATCTCGATGTAATAATCTGCTCCGGAAACAAAAACCGGGATGCGGCTGATCAATGAAAAGCCGGTATATAATAAAAGACAGGAGACGGCACTGAGCAGAAAAGCCACTACAGCATTAATTGACAGGCTACTGCAAAAGATCCCGATCGCGATGAAAGCTGCAGATAAAAAAAACAAACCGATATAGGATCCGATAGCTGCTCCCCCATCAATTCCATCACCTTCAGCCAATTGCTGAATACAAATGGCATATACAATAGTGGGGAGAAGTGCTATTACCGCAATGGAAAGGCTGCCAAAATATTTGCCGGTAATAATTTGCCACTTGGTAACCGGGCGCGTGACAAGCGTTTCGTAGGTTCCGGAACGGAACTCATCCGAAAAGCTGCGCATGGTTATCGCCGGCAAAAGCAGTGAAAGGATCCAGGGGGCCTGAAAAAAGAATTTGTCCAGGGTGGCGTACCCAAAATCGAAAACATTCGTATCGGGCAAAACGAAAAGGATAAAGCCATTGAGTAGAAGGAAGACAAGTATGGCGATAAAACCAGTCAGGCTACTAAAGTACTGACTGAATTCTTTCTTCCAGATTGGCCACATAGGTAGAGTCTTCTTATTATTGGAAAGGAGGAATAGGCGTTCGCGCACTAAGATAACCCTTCAAGCCTGCCTCTAACGGATAAGATTTGTAAAAAAATACCTTTTTAAAAAAAAATTAAGAAACGAAGCAGCATTTCTTTTTCATCAGGTGTCATATACAACATCAACGGGTTCGGCGCGGAAACTTAAACCGGTTTCTCCCACGTTTCAAGAACCATCCTATTAAAAATTATATCTGGTCATTTCTCTTTTAAATATGTGACCAATACCAACTGCACGCAGATCCCGCTTACCAAAGGCGGGATCTCACTTTTTAGGGAATCCCCGATCCAAAAGCAGTCGACGGCAAAAATAGCCATTCATTATTACGGAGGTCCTTAACATTTAATCTATTGGTTCACACCGAAAAGCTCTCACCGCAGGCACAACTGCGGCTGGCATTTGGATTACTAAAGTAAAATCCTTTTCCGTTGAGGCCATCGCTAAAATCGAGAGTGGTATTTACGAGGTATAGAAAACTCTTCAAATCTGTGACGACCTTGATGCCATTGTCTTCAAATACCTGGTCGGACGGTTTCTGGGTGTTGTCGAAATCCATTTTATAGCTCAATCCGGAACACCCTCCACCTACAACCGATACACGGAGAAAATATTCACCTACACCTTTGGCTTCAGCTTCCTGCCTCAGGTGTTCCACTTTTACTTTTGCTTTATCGCTTATATAGATCATGGTATTTTAATTTAATATGAATGATCAGTCGGCCTTATTTATAATCTTTCAGCCGTTCCTTCTACATACAATTCCCAAAGCGGACTTGTTTCACGGATGGCCTTAACTGTCTGAGTAATTTGCGTGATAGCAAAATCAATTTCTTCCGCAGTGTTAAATCTTCCTAGTCCCAAGCGGATGGATGCATGGGCAAGATCATCGCTAAGTCCCATGGCTTTAAGCACATACGATGGTTCCCGGGAAGCCGAAGTGCATGCCGAGCCTGATGAAACCGCAATTTTTTTATTGATACCCATTAATAATCCGTCTCCATCGACATATTTGAAAGAAATATTGGAAACATGAGGAAGACGGTGAGCAGTATTTCCGTTGAGCTGCACCTCGCCAATCTGTAACAATGCTGCTTCCAGTTGGTCGCGGAGCAGGCTTAGCCTTTCCCCTTCTTTTCCTAGTAACTCACCACTTATTTCACAGGCTTTACCGAAACCAACGATACCCGGAACATTCAGTGTTCCACTCCGGTTGCCACGTTCATGGCCACCACCATCCATCTGCGCAGAAAGTCGTACCCTGGGGTCGCGTCGGCGGATATATAGAGCGCCAACTCCCTTTGGTCCGTACATTTTATGGGCGGAGAAAGCCAGGATATCGATGCCATCTTCATTCACGTCAACCGGGATCTTGCCGATAGCCTGGGTGGCATCGGTAAAGAAAAGCACGCCATTTTCCCTCGCAATCCTGCTGATCTCGCGGATAGGCTGAAGCGTTCCTGTTTCATTATTGGCATACATTACCGAGATAAGAATGGTTGTTGGCCTGATGGCAGCCCTTAATTCATCCAGATCGAGCAATCCCTCTTCGCTAACCTGCAGATAAGTAACTTCTGCACCCAACTTCTCCAGATGTTTACAGGAATCGAGAACGGCCTTATGTTCAGTGTTGGTAGTTATGATATGATTGCCCTTTCCCGCATACATTTCGAAAACTCCTTTGATGGCGAGGTTATCAGCCTCTGTGGCGCCGGAGGTAAAGACGATTTCATTGGGCTCCGAACCCAAAAGTGTGGCCACCTGCTCGCGGGCGAAATCAACTGCTTCTTCGGCGACCCAGCCCATTTCGTGGTTTCGGCTCGCAGCATTACCGTAATGTTCAGTGAAATAAGGCAGCATTGCATCCACTACTTTTGGGTCGCAGGCGGTAGTTGCATTATTATCAAGATAAACAGGAAATTTCAGCATCGGCTTTCAAAAAATGAGAACAAAGTTAGCTGAATTGAAGGACAGTTGAAATCGGGAAGCGCTGACTTCAGATTGACGCCAGACTCGTCATAACGATTTTGGGATGAACATCGGCCCGGACAAATCACCCGTATGGAGGTACACATTTGCGTGTTTCCGGACAACTCCCCCGTATGGGGGTGCACATTTGTAGCTCGATCATTTTTTGCGTATATACCCCCGTACGGGGGTACCCTTAAAATCTTTTGCAGATAAATAGGGGGCAATCACTCAAAATAGCACTCACGCAATATCACCCGGCAATCAATCGAAACCACCTTCACTCTCAGTCGAAACCACCCTCACTCTGGAACTATCGGACTCTCGGCTTCCTTGCCAAGACCCAATTTATCCACTGCGATCTGGGCGGCAATCTGACTGGCGTCTTTCTTATTATACGCTTTCCCCTGAGCCATACTTACCCCATTGACCATAGCGGCCACGGTAAAAAGTCTTCTGCCATTTTCAATCTTCTCTTCTATCGTTTGGAATTCAAGCATTTTCCCACCCTTATTCGCCCAGCCATACAGTTTATTCTTGTGATTAATCTCCAGATTTTCCAGATCGTCCATAAATAAATAAGGGAAAATGATCCTTTCAATGACCCAGCGTCGGGTTTTCACATACCCTTTATCCAGATAGATAGCGCCGACAACCGCTTCAAGGGTATTGCCAAAGATGTGGCTCATCTTGAGAGAATTATCAACCTTATTGAAATGCGTGATCTTGCGCATACCCATCTTTATGGCAATATCATTCAGCGTGGCGCGGTTAACCATCTTGCTCCGCATCTCGGTTAGAAATCCTTCGTCTTTATATGGATATTTTTTGAAAAGGAAATCGGCAACAACGGCACTCAGGATAGCATCACCAAGATATTCGAGCCTTTCATTATTATCAGCAGCGGCATCTTTAACAGACCTGTGAGTAAGCGCTGTTTT
>JBDTEB010000447.1:0-2560 GCA_039922795.1 Chitinophagaceae bacterium | reverse complement strand
CTTGGCCTCTGGCTGGGGTTGCGGTTTGGACTTACGAGGCTCATCAGTTTGCTGATCCCTTTCCTGTTGCATGTTGCGGAACTGCGTCTTCACCTGGCTCGATACCTTATAAATGGGGATAATAAAGTCAACCACCAATTTATACAATAAAAACGCGCCGAAAAAAATTGCAATTGTCGCCATCGGCCGCAAAGATATATATAACAGGAACACAGGATCGTTAATATTGACTAAGCATTGATTTGGACGGAATACCGAATTTGATATATATTTGCCATCGAATAAGAATCAACATGAAGGGAACGACAATCGTTCCCTTCTTTATTTTTCTGATGAACAACGATCAACTAATACAACGGATCTCGGCTAAAACCGGGGAACTCCTGGCAGATGCGCCAGGCGATTTTCTGGTAGAAGTAAAAATTTTTCCCACTAATAATGTTAAAATTTTTATTGACGGCGACCAGGGTGTTACGATCGACAGATGTGTCAGGATCAACCGGCTGCTATCAAAGGATTTTGAGGAAACACAGCTTTTTCCGGCAGACGATTACTCCCTGGAGGTAAGTTCACCCGGTCTCGACGAGCCTTTGAAGCTTATCAGGCAGTATAACAAGAACATCGGCAGAAAAGTAGAAGTTGAATTGATTGATGGCAGATTGGTTGAAGGAAAACTCACTGGTGTAACTGAAGAATCTATCGACCTGGAAGAAATAAAGGGTAAAAAGAAAGAAGTGATCAAGCATAATTTTTTATTACAAAATATTAAAACGACAAAAATTCAAGTAGTATTTTAATCAAGCCCAGTGAGTCTCTCACTTTGATTGATGCTAAACTCATGCGCTATGGCAAGTATTAACCTGATCGAAGCTTTCCAGGAATTTAAAGACGCCGAAAACATTGACCGGCCTACCATGATGAAAGTGGTGGAAGATGTATTCAAAACCCTTTTGCGAAAAAAATACGGTAGCGACGATAACTTCGACGTTATCGTAAATGCCGAGAAAGGTGACCTTGAAATCATCCGGCACCGGATGATTGTTGCTGATGGGGAGGTGGTTGATCCGCTCGCAGAAGTGGGCTATAAAGAAGCCATTAGAATAGAGCCTGACTTCGAAGTAGGGGAAGAGCTTTACGAGGGTGTTGAAATTCTTGAATTTGGCCGTCGCGCCATCCTGGCAGCAAAACAAACCCTGGCCAGCCGCATCAGTGATCTCAAAAAGAACGTACTTGTAAAAAAATATAATGACCGCGTGGGTGAAATCATCAGCGCTGAAGTTTACCAGGTTTGGAAGAAAGAGATCCTTCTGCTGGATGAAGATGGGGGGGAACTTATCCTTCCAAAAAGTGAGCAGATCCCACAGGACTATTTCAAAAAAGGAGAAAACATAAGGGCCGTTGTAAAAAAAGTTGACCTTAAAAACAACAGCCCGGTGATTATTTTGTCAAGAACGCATCCCAGTTTTCTCGCCAAGCTGCTCGAAATTGAAGTACCTGAAATCTTCGACGGACTGATAGTTGTTAAAAAGATTGTGCGCGAACCGGGTGAAAGAGCCAAGGTTGCCGTAGAATCTTACGATGACAGAATCGATCCGGTTGGTGCTTGTGTGGGTATGAAGGGAAGCAGGATCCATGGGATCGTACGAGAGTTGAAAAATGAAAATATTGACGTGATCAATTGGACAAACAACACCCAGTTGCTCATACAGCGCTCGCTCACCCCTTCAAGAATCAGTAGCATCGAACTTAATACGGAAACGCTTCATGCAGATGTTTACCTTAAGCCGGACCAGGTTTCCCTGGCAATCGGCAGAAGAGGAGTTAACATAAAGTTGGCGCAGGAATTGACCGGTTATCAGATAGATGTTTTCAGGGATACTGAAGGAGAACCGGAAGAATTTGATATCGATCTGGAAGAATTCAGTGATGAAATCGAAACATGGATTCTGGATCAATTGAAACGCATCGGTTGCGATACGGCAAGAAGCGTATTAAATCTTACGGCTGAAGAATTGGAAAGAAGAACAGACCTGGAAAAAGAAACTATCGAAGAAGTGAGAAAAGTGTTACAGGCTGAGTTTGAAAAAGAATAGTTTTGAGGACGAATTCCCGGGAAGAAAAAAAACAGTTTACACATACGAATGTCAGAAGTTACTACACCACGTTTAATGGCTGCGGCCAAGGAGTTCAATGTTGGAAAGGATACATTGGTAGACTTTTTGGCTGGCAAAGGATTCAGCAAAGACGATCTGAAGCCGACGTCAAAATTGACGGAGGACATGTATCGTTCTTTACAGCAGGAATTTCAGGGCGACAAGGTAGCGAAGATCAAAAGCGATCAGATCGACCTGCCGCGCGGTAGCATTGTTGAAGCAAAGAAGAAGAAAGATGAGGAAGAGATAGTCTTTAAAAAGGATTTCAAAAAAGCACCTTTTAAAGAAGAGGAAAAGCCGGCACCAGCTCCTGCGCCGGCGCCGGTATCTGCTCCTGTTGCAGCCCCGACCCCGCCACCAACCCCGCCGCCCACGCCCGCCCCGGTAGTAGAGGTGAAGCCGGAACC
>JBDTEB010000446.1:0-2961 GCA_039922795.1 Chitinophagaceae bacterium | reverse complement strand
TGTGTAAGGCTTTGATGGCTTGTACCAGCGTGGTCGTTTTACCGGTGCCTGGTGGGCCATGAACGATGGCCAGATCGGTTGCAGAAAGAATTTTTTCTACTGCGGACTGCTGGGATAAATTGAGTTTGTCACTGGCAAATGGAATTATCTCCTCTGAAAATGAAGGTGCCTGTTCACCCGTCAGAATCCTCACCAGCCGGCCCTCTTCCTTTTTTTCAGCAACAAGAGGAGCCAGCCGCAGTGCCTTTTCCATTTCCTCAAAACTGTTCTGGTCGAAGATGGCGTCAATGCCAAGTTTGCCATCCCCCGACCAGTCAGGCAGTTCATCTACCCGCATATTGATCTTCATACGATTACCGCTCAGGTAGGAAATAACGCCTTCTACACGGTCATTCTTATGGTCATGATTGGAAAACATGGCCACTGACATGCCAAATCGAAACTGGTGGATGATGTGCTGGTGCGTGGGGCGTTCACACTCCACCGTTAGATAGTCCCCGATACCGCTTTCGGTATCTTTAATAACAATTGGATACCAGCTCACCCCATTGGCCCGTCTTTCCGTTAATGGCATATTTTCATTCATCGTCGAATAAAAACTCCGCTCCGCCTCCTTTTCTTTTTGCAGCAGATCGTTTAACTTCCTGAAATAATCCATCACGCAAATATAAAGCGCGCAAATCAGGGTCTTCACCTGATTTGCATTTGTTACATTTAAACCCCAAAGAATCTGTTATGAAAAAAATACTGTTTGTTGTCGGGATCGTCACTTGCCTATTAAGTTGTAATCAGCCATCTGCCGGGGGGGCCGCCGGCAATGCCTCTTTCGACAGCCTGCTCGATACTTATTATGAAACCAGGCTGAAGCTATACCCGCTGGAGGGCACTTTTGTAGGTGACAAACGCTACAACGACACCCTGATTAATGACGGGTCACAGAATTTTGTCAATAGCGTCACCAGGCTCTGTAATGATTACCTGGTAAAGCTGAGCGCATTCAGGGACGCCAAACTTTCAGACGAGCAGAAGCTGTCTTACGATATTCTCTCTTACCAGCTGACCACCATGCAGCAAGGATTTAAACTGGATATCTTTTATGATCTTGCCAATTTCGCACATCCCCTGTTTACACCTTTCAACCAAATGGTCAGCCTGCCGTTGACTATTGGGCAGATGGCTTCCGGAACCGGTCTGCAGCCGTTCAAATCCGTTTCAGATTATGACAACTGGCTTAAAAGGATCAGGGGTTTCCGGAGCTGGTCGGATACTGCTATTTCAAATATGAACAAGGGAATACGTTCTGGCATTGTGCTGCCCAAGGCAGTCGTTTTAAAAATGATCCCGCAAATGGAGAGCATGAAAGTCGATTCCCCTCAACTGAGTATTTTTTACGGACCGATTACGAATATGCCGGCCGGTTTTCCAGAAGCCGATAAGATCCGGCTTACTGAAGAATATAAGATAGCCATCACCGATATCGTGGTACCTGTTTACGGAAGGCTTGCTCAATATTTGCAAACAACCTACTTGCCGGCGGCAAGATCGAGTTCAGGAATGTCGGCCCTCCCCGGAGGAGCTGAGCTGTATAAGTTCATGGTAATGCAGAATACTACTACTTCGAAGACACCCGAAGAGATCTACCAGACGGGATTAAGCGAAGTGGAAAGAATTAAGAAAAAGATGGATAGCATAAGAGTCGGCGTTGGTTTCCGCGGTAATATGAAAGCCTTTTTCGAATCGATGAAAACCGGAAAAAGGTTTATGCCGTACAAGACAACGCAGGAAGTGCTGGCGGCATTTGACAGCATACACAAAAGGATGGAGCCGCAACTGAAGAAATTGTTTTCACATGCGCCCAGAACCGGTTTTGAGATCAGGCAGACGGAACCGTTTCGGGCCGCGTCGGCCAGTGCAGAATATAACCAGGGTAGTGCTGATGGAAGCAGACCGGGTATTTTCTATATACCCATTCTTAACGCAAAGGAATTTAATACGACATCAGGAATGGAATCTCTTTTTCTGCATGAAGCGATTCCCGGTCATCACTACCAGATCTCCCTGACGCAGGAAAATAATGACCTCCCAAAATTCCGCCGATACGGAATTGACAACGCCTACGTTGAGGGATGGGCGTTATACTGCGAGTCGCTGGGGAAAGAACTGGGATTATATACCGATCCTTACCAGGTGATGGGTGCGTTAGGCGATGAAATGCACAGGGCCATCCGCCTGGTTGTTGACGTTGCCATTCATACCAAGGGAATGTCACGTGAACAGGCCATCAGGTACATGATGGGTAACGAAGCAATCAGCCTGCAGGGCGCTACTGCTGAGATAGAAAGGTACATGTCGAACCCCGGACAGGCGCTGGGTTACAAGATTGGCGCTTTAAAAATTCGTGAATTGCGTACAATTGCGGAGAAGCAATTGGGCAGCAAGTTTGATGTCGCCGATTTTCATCATGAGATATTGAAAGACGGGTCTATGCCGCTGGCGATTTTGGAGGCCAAGATACTGAAGTGGATAGCGAGCAAGTGAGTCAGGGACTACGGAATGGGGTGTTGAAAAGAAAATATTCAACGTTCAATTTCAATTTTCAGATTCACTACCGGCGGGCAATCCTCGTCATTTTCATCTTTTGGCATATATTTCCATGAATTATGGTTCATAATATACCGAGCGGTATATCAATTTGAATACTGTTACTTTTGCGTTTTAACTATTTTTATGCCTGAAAAAAGAGTGGTAATTACGGGGATGGGTGCCCTTACACCTATTGGAAACAATGTGGAAGAATTCAGAAACGGGCTGATGAACGGAACCAGCGGCGCGGCAATGATCACTCGTTTCGATGTTTCAAAATTCAAAACCCGGTTTGCCTGTGAGTTAAAAAATTTCGACCCGCTTACTTACATGAATAAGTCTGAAGGAAGAAAGTATGATCTTTTTACACAATACGCG
>JBDTEB010000445.1:0-4711 GCA_039922795.1 Chitinophagaceae bacterium | reverse complement strand
CGAACAATTGCAGTATGGGCCTGATCTCCTCTTTCCAGGCTGGCAGCACTGTGCTTTGTTGTTGCCAATAGCCAGATTTTTGTTTGATGAAAGCGCCGTGCTCCGCCACAAGTATAATCGGCAGATGACCAAGCCATTTATCCAGCGTGTCGCTATCACGACCGCTGATTATACACACTTCATTTGCCCCATCGGAGCAAAGACCTGTGAGTATGCGCAGCAATTCTTCCGTAGGTCGGGCCATTGCCGGGTTGCGTGTAAAGGGCGACAAGGTTCCGTCGTAATCCAGCAGGATGGTTCTTTTCGTAGCGTTCAGGTATTTTTTTCTGATCTCGGAGATAGTGGCAGGATAAAGCACTTTAACGGAGAGCTTGTTCTGTTCCTGTTTGATATCGGCCAGCTGTTCAAGAAAATCTGTCACCCATCTTACCACGTCATAATCTCTCAGCCTTCGTTGCATCATGGCCATTCGATGCTTCTTCTCTGCATCGTCCATGGTCAAAGCCTGGTAAATAGCAGAGGCAACTTCACTCGAATCTGTCGGATTAACGAGTACGGCTTCATTTAATTCGCTGGCCGCTCCGGTAAATTCACTTAATATCAATACGCCGGACTGATCTGTAGTGGTAGCGACATATTCCTTGGAAACGAGGTTCATCCCATCTCTCAGCGGAGTTATCAACGCGATATCGGCAGCCTGGTAAAGGGCAGACAAATGTTCGTAGGAGAGGTGATTGTACCGGTAAATAATCGGTTGCCAGTGCAGGGTTGAAAATTTGCCGTTTAAGCTGCTGATCTTTTCTTCGATCTCTTTTTTTCTATCGATATAGGCCGGGATAGCATCTCTCGAAGGGATCAGACTAAGAATGAATACCACTTTCTCCTTCCACTCGGGATAATCCTGAAGGAATTCCTGGTACCCGTTTAACCGGTACATAAGGCCCTTGGAGTAGTCAAGGCGATCTACCGAAAATATAATTTGCAGTCCTTCATGTTTCTGCCGGATTTCCGACTTAAACGCCAAAATGGTAGGGTCGTTTGTGGCAGAAGCAAACTTTTCATAATCGATCCCTATCGGGAAAAGATCGACTTTAATGAGGTGATTATTATATTGAAGTTTATTAAACTGATGTTCAACACCCAATAACATTTTCGCCGTTTGTATAAAGTGCTGCGCATAATCATGGGTGTGAAACCCTATGAGATCTGCGCCCAGAGTGCCTTTGATGAGTGCTTTCTTCCAGGAAGAGGGCAGCAGCCTGAAGATTTCATAAGAGGGAAAAGGAATATGAAGGAAAAATCCGATGGAGGTATCCGGGAAATCCGTCCTGAGCATTTCGGGGAGAAGCATCAACTGGTAGTCATGGATCCAGATAGTATCTCCTGGTTTGATAACCGATTTCAGGTGTTCGGCGAAAACAGCGTTGGCCCGGGTATAGGCCTCGAAATATTCTTTTTTGTATTCTACAACTGAAGGAAAATAATGAAAAAGTGGCCAGATTACAGAATTCGAGAAACCATTGTAGTAGTCGGAATATGTTGAGTCATCTATAAACACAGGTTCTATCTTAACCGAGTCACTGGCATTCGGCTTGCTGGCGTTGTTCCAGTCTTCCTGAGAAAAGTCAGCACTTCCTACCCAGATCTTTTCTGTGTACTGGCTGGCTTGTTTTCCGGAATGGTCAAAGAAACTTTTAAGTGCGGAAACCAAACCTCCGGAGCTCTGTCTCAGCAGAGTTTTTCCGTCGACGGTTTCTATGGAGTAAGGTAACCTGTTGGATATTATGATCAATCGACTCATCTATGGGGTATCATTTGGTAGGGCTGCAAGATATTCGTTTAAAAAATGAAATGTCGTTATTTACCATTTTTCATATTGATCGAGTACCTGGTAGCGATTGTAATATTTCTCTTCATTCTCACCGATCTTCCTGAGTGTAAAAAAGCGCAGTAACGTATATTTCCCAAAATTTGTCAGAAAAAACTCTGAACCGAAATTTATTTAACTAATCGTTATATATTCGGTTTGAAGAAGCTGGTTTATTGCAACTCCAAATCAAAATTAACATGAGAAAAATTTTGTCGATTCTCTTAATGGCAATACTATGTTTTGCATTGCCAGGGAAGGCCCAACAGGTATTGAGCCTCTCAGGCAGGATCACCGATGAAAAAGGGGCTCCCATTCCCTTTGCGTCTGTTGTAATAAAAGGCAGATCGGCCAGGGGCGCCACTTCCGATGCAGAAGGAAACTTCAAAATACAGGCGCCGAGAGGTGTTACCCTGGTTATTACCAGTGTAAGTTTTACTCCCAAAGAGGTGATTGTCAGTTCAGCCACAACGCTTAACATTACGCTCTCTCCTCCAGACGATGCATTGACTGACGTTGTGGTAACCGCGATGGGTATCAAACGTTCAGAAAAAGCGCTGGGGTATGCGGTTTCAAAAGTTGATCCGGCTCAAATGTTACAGAAATCTGAACCCAATATTCTAAATACATTGGCTGGCAAGGTGCCCGGGGTTGACATCAGATCGGGCCAGGGTGCGCCGGGAGCCGCTTCACGAATCCAGATCAGAGGCGTATCATCTTTTAATGGAGGCGAGCCGCTGATCGTGGTGGATGGTGTACCTTATAGCAATCCTGTCGTAAACACCACCAATCCATTTAGTGGAGGTGGTACTTATGGTTCCGGCTTGGGCAACCTCGACATGAATGACATCGAATCGGTAAACATTTTAAAGGGTGCCGCTGCCGCTTCTCTTTACGGTTCACGAGCGGCCAATGGCGTTTTGCTGATTGTAACCAAATCAGGTTCACCAAAAAAGGGAGCCAAATCCCTCAACGTCAGTTACAGGGGTGGTTACAGCATTGAAAAGATATCCGATATCCCTCAATTTCAGAACAGTTATGGTGCTGGTGCCAACTTTCGCACAGGTTCTTCGAACGGTTCCTGGGGTGCCAAATTTGGTAAAGGGGTGATTTATAACGCAAACGGACTAGTAATAGGGCAATCGGCATCAGGTGTTGATTCTATTCCTGCAACTACCTGGGCTACCATGTATTCGTCATATCCCGAATTATTTCCCAACGGACGCCTGGCGTATAAAGCGGTTCCCAATAATGTGTCTTCCTTATTTAACACGGGAAACCTTATGGAACATTCCATCGGCATGAACGGCGGACAGGGTAATTCACTTTTTAATGTGACGCTATCGCGTACGGATCAGAACGGTTATATCAGCAATTCCAGCTACGTAAAAAATAATTTTAGTGTCGGCGGCCAAACTTCAGTGGGTAACCTCACGATTGGAGCGAGCGTTTCCTACGCCCGGTCAAAACAGATCGGTGGTTTCATCGGTGCTGCTCAAAATTTTCTCTCCCAGTGGGGTCGTACCTATACGATGGCCAGAAACTGGGATATCACAGGTTATCCTTCGGAAGACAGAACAGGCAAACAGATTGGTTTTAATGATGGTCAATACACCAATCCTGTATGGGGAGCGTATCATAATGTGATCACTTCCATCGATGATCGCACGGTGGCCAATGTTAGAGCCTCCTATAAATTCAGCAGCAGGATAAAAGTTGATTTTAACGCAGGAGTAAACAGCTACGGACTTTTCAGAGACCAGATCGTTGACAAATCTTCCCTTGGAAGTGCCGACAATACACTGGGTACATTGAGAGAAGTAGTCAACAGGCAGCAGGAAATCCAGGCTAAAGTAGTGGCTACTTTTAATCCGAAGATCATGAAAGACTGGACGCTGGATGTGAACCTGGGTAGCGATGTGAACGAAAGAAATAGTCGTAACCAGCAGGTTTACGGAATTGATTTTGTTATACCGGGACTTTTCAACCTGACCAATACCCGCAGGCAAACCTTTGCCGGTGATACCCGTTCAAAAAGACGACTGGTGGGCTTGTTTGGCGACGCCTCCCTGGGATTTAAGAATTTCGCCTTTCTCAACCTTACCGGAAGAACGGATCTCACGTCCACCCTTCCCTACAAAAATGCGCAGTATTTCTACCCTGGCGTTTCAGGCTCACTGGTATGGTCAGACGCTTTTAAACTGAAAAATAACTGGTTCGATTATGGCAAGTTAAGAGCTGGCTATGCCAGGGTGGGTAACGACGCCGCACCATATAATGTTGAACCGATTTTCGGTCTTGACGCCGCAGGTTTTCTTGGCCAGCCGCTGGCTACAAGAGGTGGTTCAACTTACGATCCCAACCTGACTCCCGAGTTTACAACAGAATTGGAGATTGGTTCTGACCTCCGCTTTTTTAAAGACAGGATCGGACTAGAACTTACCTGGTACGATAAAAAATCTACTGACCTTATATATGCCATTGATCTTCCATCAACAACCGGATATTCCTCTTACTACACCAATCTGGGCGAGATCCGCAACACTGGTGTGGAAGCAGCATTGGACCTGACCCCTATCGTCACCAAAAATTTTCATTGGGATATCAGGGGCGTATTTACAAAAAACAGGAATACGGTCGAGAAGCTTTTCCCGGGCCTTTTGAGAAGTCAGCTTGGGGGATACAACTGGATTGAAGCGGGTATGCCCTACGGTTACCTGAGAGGGTCATATTCTGCCAGGGCGGATGACGGCCAGTTGCTGATAAGCGCAGCATCCGGCATGCCCCTGCTGGATCCAAACCAGGGAATTGTCGGAGACCCCACGGCGGATTACAAATTGGGTA
>JBDTEB010000444.1:0-5155 GCA_039922795.1 Chitinophagaceae bacterium | reverse complement strand
TTTACTGTGTTTTTCGTATCGGTTTTGGGTTCTTTGAACGCTCAGACCCCGGTAAAGCTCAGCGTAACAGGAACGGTACAGGACAGCATTGGGAACGGGCTTCAGGGCGTTACTGTTTCTGAGAAAGGGACGCGTAACGCAACGACTACCGCTACCGATGGTAGTTTCAGCATTAGAGTAGCCACCACTAAATCAGTTCTTGTATTTTCTTCGGTGGGCTATGCTGAATCTCAACAGGTTGTAGGAACGAACCCTGTAATGACCGTTTCACTTAAGAGCTCAGACGCTGATCTGAGCGAAGTAGTAGTGGTCGGCTTTGGTACCAGGAAAAAAGAATCCCTGACCGGAGCTATTTCAACCATTACGGCAAAAGACTTCGATCGTGTTCATGGTGGATCAACGGTGAGTAGCGGTCTGGCCGGAAAAATTCCCGGTGTAACTTTCAGGATGCCTGACGGACGCCCGGGTTCAAGTGCCAACATTCAGATTCGTAACATGGGCAACCCGCTTTATGTGATCGACGGTATCCAGCAGGATGCCGGTCAGTTTAATAACCTGGCTCCAAACGATATTGAGAGCATCACGGTACTGAAAGACGGATCGGCCGCCATCTATGGTGTTCGCGCCGCAAACGGTGTCGTGGTGGTTACTACCAAAAGAGGTCAGTCAGGAAGGAACGCGATCAATGTTGATGCATATTCCGGTTTACAAAGCTGGTTCAGATTTCCAAAAGTGCTGAACAACAGCTACGACTATGTTTATTATCGCGCTGATGCCGAGCTCAATAGAAATGGTTCTACTTCATTTACACAGGCTGACCTGGATAAATACAAGCAAGGAGAATCTGCAGGAGCCCAATATCGCAGTTTCGATTGGCGTGACTATATTATCGGCAAACCAGCCCCGCAGACATCTGCCAACATAAACATAAGTGGTGGATCAGATAAAGTGAACTACTATGTATCGGGTACAAACCTGAACCAGAAATCAAATCTCGGAAAGGAGTATCTGTTCAACCGTTCCAACATTCAATCAAACGTATCAGCCAAACTGGCTTCGGGTTTGAAAGTGGGCATGGATATTAACGGAAGAATTGAAACCAGAGAAAATCCGGGTGTGCCCGGTGGAGATGATTACTTCCTCGCTCGCCTGGCTGTACTCAGAAATACGCCAAGGGAAAGGCCATACGCCAATGACAACCCAGACTACCTGAATGATCTTGGAGAACATCTTGAGTCAAACTACGCATTTCTTAATAACAAAATTTCAGGTCACTTCAAGTCGGAGTGGAGAGTATTGCAAACAAACTTCAATGCCGAGTGGCAGGTGAAACAAATTCCTGGTCTTACATTTAAAGGTGTTTATTCCTATTATATTGCTGACCTATTATTAGATAATCAGGAATACACTTATAAGGCATACACCTACTCGCCTGCAGCTGGAACTACACCTGAGGCATACAAGGTTACCGGTGGTAGTACTAACCCCTGGAGAGAAAGAGACCAGAGAAAACAGATCAACACAACTATCCAGGGTCAGGCGAACTATAACAAGACATTTGGTGAGCACACTATAGGAGCAACGTTCGTGGCTGAAAGACTGGAAAATCATTACAAGAGAAACTGGATACACGCTTCTCCGATCTCAAACAGTCTTCCGTTGATTTACTTCCCTACTGCAGATCAGTATGTGGATGAAGACGCGACACAGAGAAGACTCGGTTACATTGGCCGTTTAACTTACAGTTATGCAAACAAATATTTCGTTGAAGCTTCAGCGAGAAGGGATGCATCGTATCTGTTCCAGCCTGGAAGCAGGGTGGGTTACTTTCCCGGGGTTTCCGGGGGCTGGAGAATTACAGATGAAAAATGGTTTGCAGGAATTAAAAATTCAAATATTCTCTCTGACGTAAAAATCAGGGCGTCTTATGCCCAGCTTGGAGATGACAATCCGAACGGTAACCCGATCGTTTCCCCATATGCATATCTGACCGGCTACAACTACAACCAGGGAACTGCGATTATTTCAGGCAATGCGGTTACCGTGTCAAGAGACAAAGGTGTACCTACAACAAATATCACCTGGTTAACCAGTAAGATTACCGACATCGGAATTGATTTCAGCATGTTGCGCGGTAAACTAACCGGTACTCTGGACTATTTCTATCGCAAACGTTCAGGCTTGCTTGGATCTAAATATGATGTGATTACTCCGGTGGAATTAGGATATTCTCTACCGCTCCAAAACATCAACAGTGATGCTCAATATGGTGAAGAAATGTCGCTTAGGTATGCAAGTACTGCTGGAAAGATCTCTTACAATGTGGGGGGTAATATTTCTTATAGCAGGGCGAAAACCCTGACTGCATACAAACCGTTGTTCAATAACTCGTGGGATCAGTATAGAAGCTCAATCGTAAACAGGTATGCCAGGATCGAGTGGGGCTACCAGGTCGAAGGACAGTTTACTTCAATGGAACAGATCAACAATTATCCTGTTGATATCGATGGAAAAGGTAATTCAACTCTTCTTCCAGGCGATCTGATCTATAAGGATAATAATGGCGATAAAAAAATTGACGGATATGATCAACGTCCGATCGGTTTTGGTTACGGTCAGCAACCCAATATCAACTTTGGATTTACCATCGGTCTCGCATATAAGAATTTTGATTTTAATGCAGACTTCTCCGGAGCATCAGGATACACCTGGTTTCAGAATTGGGAAACCAGATGGGCATTCCAGAACAATGGCAACCTGAATACAATTTTTGCCGACCGGTGGCACAGGGAAAATATTTTTGATCCAAACAGCCCATGGGTTGCGGGTAAATACCCTGCAAACCGATACAATATCGGCACAGGCCATAGTGATTATGACAGGAACTCCACCTATTGGTTGCATAATGTAAACCAGTTTAGAGCGAGAACGATCCAGCTTGGTTATTCATTGTCACCAAACCTGCTTCAAAAATTCAGGGTGCAGAAGGCCAGGTTTTACATTAACGCCTACAATCTCTTCTCCATCGATAATCTGCGTCAATTCCAGGTTGATCCGGAAGTTATTGACGATAACGGTCTCCAGTTCCCGCAAAACAGGGTGATCAATTTTGGCCTAAACCTGTCATTATAAGCATTCATTTCTCAGAATAAATTAAATTAATGAAAAAGATATTGCTTTCTATAACGTTTTGCAGTGTGCTTCTTGCTCTTGGGGGCTGTAAAAAAGATGATAATTTTCTAAATATTCCCCCGATTCAGATCATTCCTACAGAAACGGCTTTCTCGGATCCGGCACTGGTACTTTCAATTTTGGGAGATCTATATAACCGCTATCTCGATTTTTCAAGTCTTGACAACGGCTGGGGCAGTTTCGCAGATTTTAGCGAAAGTTTTCCCTCAGAAAACGGAAGCGCCGGTATCGTGCAACGCACGGGCTGGGATTATGGTAGTTGGGGAACCTGGGACTATGGGTACATCAGGGAATTAAATCTATTTATACAAAGAGACAGTGCGGCAACGCTTCTGGCAGCTGGGGACAAATCCCGATTCCTTGCTGAAGCAAGATTCCTGAGGGCTTCATATTATTTTGAATTGGTTAAACGGATGGGTGGTGTTCCATTGATAACTGTCCCATTGACATTTGATATCGGAAAAGGTGATGTTAATTCACTGCTTTATCCGAGGGCTAAAGAGTCTGATATTTATGATTTCATAATCAGTGAGGCGGAAGCTATTAAAGCACAGCTGCCTGTTGACGGAAATGAAAAATCTAGAGCAACGAGGGCCGCAGCCCTTGCTATGGAGTGCAGGGCCGCACTTTATGCAGGTTCGATTGCAAAATATAATGTGACTACTCCACAGGTTACGTTGCCTGGCGGTGAAGTAGGAATCCCGGCTTCGATGGCGACGGGATATTACGCTATAGCACTGAGAGCTGCACAAGAAATCATTTCCGGATCAGCTGGAAACTACCAACTATACAAGGTTCTTCCTGATCTTTCTGACAACTTCGCTGCTATTTTTCTCGATAAAAGCAGTGTTAACCAGGAAGCCATTTTTATCGAAGATTTTAAAGCAGGTGCTGGTAAGGTTCATGGTTTTACTACCAACGATCAGCCTTATTCTATCTCTGATGAAGGCGGTGATGCCGGAAGGTTAAATCCTTCTCTCAACTTCGTTGAGGCTTTTGAGAAACTTAATGGCACCTATGCTCCACTGCCTACTACAGATGCTATGGGCAATCCTATCTTTTATGATAATCAACAGGATATTTTCGCAGGCAGAGATGCCCGCCTTGCCGGAACTGTTTTTATTCCTAACGCCTTGTTCAAAGGAAAACGTGTCGACATCTGGGCCGGCTATCAGCTGGCAGACGGAACTATCTTTTCAAGTGATGAGGCTGCCCAGTTGAAAACCCTTCCGGGAAAAACCGCACCCGAGCAGGTTGTCGGAAAAGATGGCCCGGTGAACGGTCTTGAATTCAGAACTCAGAGTGGTTTTTATATTCGTAAATGGATTGATCCAACCGTTGGATCAGGAAGAAGGGGACGTGGTAGCGATGTAGCGTTTATCCGATATCGCTTTTCAGAGGTATTGTTAAACGCAGCGGAAGCGGCTTTTGAAATGGGACAGACAGCACTGGCTATTACCTACATTAACCAGGTACGTGCACGCGCGGGTCTAATCATTCCATTAGATGCAACAACTCTTACGTTTGATAAAATCGTTCATGAACGCAGAATGGAACTGGCATTTGAAGGTCACACCTTGTATGACATGAAGAGATGGAGACTTGCGCATATTATTTGGGACGGGGTTCAGATGAATGTAACTGACCTGGTAAGTAATATCGGCAGCGCCACAAAAAGAAGGACACAGCCCTTTGGATTATGGCCTTATAAACTCTACAACCCTGGCAGTCCAAACAATGGCAAATGGTTGTTTAAAGAAGTTAAGCCATCTCGTGTAACAGGCTCCAACCGCTTTCTTCTCGGAAATTATTACAGCACCATTGGTAACAACGTCCTTTCTGCTAATCCTAAAATAGTCAAGCAGCCTAACCAGTAGGCTCAATAATAAATTTGCAGGTATATGAAATCTAAACTGAATTATATTCTTGTTCTCGCACTGAGCGTAATGGTTTTTTCTTGTAA